>JALZEZ010000113.1 GCA_030861775.1 Actinomycetota bacterium | reverse complement strand
GACCCTCGCGGCCCTGCGTGGCGGCGGCGGGGCCCCGCCCCTACCGCGCCCGCGGCGGGCGGCCGATCCCCTTCGCCCGGCTGGGCCGGTCGTGCGTCGGCAGCACCGCGCGCACGTCCGACAGCGCCACGCTGAACTTGCCGTTCGACGGCCGGTAGAGGTCCGGCGTCCGCCCGCGCAGCTCGAGCCTGACCACCGACCCCTCGCGGATCCGGAAGCCGTTGCCGTGGAGCTGGAAGACGATCCGGCCGGCCTGGTTGCGGGTCAGCCGGTACACACCGAAGTCGACGATCCGCTGCTTGCCGCTCGGCAGCAGCTCCCACAGCAGCGCGTCGATCTGGCCGTGGTCCCCGCGCGTCCGCACGCGGGCCGAGATCGTGGTCAGCCCGAGCAGCGTGATCCCCGGCGAGCGGCGCGTGAGCACGGCCGTCCCCTTGGTCGAGCCGGGCTCGACCTCGGTGCAGCGGTCGGCCGTCCTCACCGGGTCCACCACCGCGGCGGTCGCCGCGCTGCCACCGCCGGAGCTCACCCGCCCGGAGCGCCGCTCCAGCACGAACGAGCCGCGCGCGAGGGAGGGCCAGCCGGTCCGCTCGATCGCCCCGCTCCCGCGCGACCCCTTCGGGCAGCCCTGGAGGTACGCGACCACCCGCCCCGGCGCCCCCGGCGCCTCCCCCTCGCCCTTCAGGTGACGGGCGAAGAAGGCGGCGCCGTCGTCGTTGAAGCGCACGTACTGGCTGAGCGGGTTCCCGGCGGTGAGGTGGCCCACGTCGCCGACCTGGATCTCCACCGGCGCGCCGCCCTCCACGGCCAGGTTGATCCGGTTCGAGGCGCGCACGGCCTCGATCGCGGGGAAGACCGGGTCGGTCCAGCCGATCTGGATCAGGAGCGGCGACGGGTTGCCCGCGTCGAGCGCCGGCGTGCCCTTGAAGCGCGAGAACTGCTCCGCCACCGCGCGCGCGCTCGACCCGTACGGCTCCCCGGCGTTGAAGAGCTCCTGCCACCCGAGCAGGTCGGCCGTCGGGTCGGCGCCCTTCGGCGCGACGTGCGCGACCGCGGCGCCGCCGTTCCCGAGCGCGTCGAGGATGCTCGACTTCAGCACCCCGAGCGGCCGCCGGTTCTCGCCCGCGCGCGGCACGAGGTAGTCGAGCGCGCGGCCGTTGGGGAGAAGCGCGTTCGCGAGGTCCGTGTAGCCCCAGCGCGGGTAGGCGGCCGCGATCTCGAGCGCCTTCCCGCCCGGGCTGCGCCACGGCGACAGCGTCCCGTCGACGTTGCGCACCATGTCGCGCAGGAAGGCGAGCTGCATCGTGGAGCCGCCGCCCATGCTCGTGCCGGTCACGCCGATCCGCCGCGGGTCGGTCACGCCCTCGTCCGCCAGCAGACCCAGCAGGTGCTGCACGTCGCGCAGCTCCCAGCGCTGGTCGGCGATCGCGTGGACCCAGCCGCGGTCGCACTCGGGCGAGGTGCGCGAGTCGGGCACGCCGCACGAGCGCGCGAAGCCGCGGAACGAGAGCGTGACCACCGCGTAGCCCTGCTGCGCGAAGAAGACGTTGTTCCAGTGGTAGGTGTGGGCGTCCCTGCCCTCCGGTCCGGCCACCTCGAAGTCCTGCTTCTGGCCCGGGAAGCCGTGCAGCATCACGATCGTGGGGAACGGGCCGGCACCGGTGGGCGGGAGCGTCACGTCCACGTCGAGCGGGACGCCGTCGAAGCTCGGCACTCGCTGCGAGTCGTCCGCGGTCGGGCAGAAGCGGACGCCGTTCTGCGCCGTGCAGGCGTGGCCGAAGGGCGCGTCGGGCGATGCCGATGCCCCGGCCGGAAGCCAGAGCGCGCCGAGCGCGGCGAGCAGGAGGGCGAGGCGCTTCACGGGGGCCGACCCTAGTCGTTCCGTCCCTGGCCGTGGGTACGGTGGCGCCCGTGACGCTCGCGGCCGACGACCGCCGCTTCCTCTGGCACCCGTTCACGCAGCAGCGCGGCTGGGAGCACGAGGAGGCCCCCACGATCGAGCGGGCCGACGGCGTCTTCCTCTGGGACACCGACGGCCGCCGCTACATCGACGGGGTCTCGTCGCTGTGGTGCAACGTCCACGGCCACCGCCACCCGGCGATCGACATCGCGGTCAAGGACCAGCTCGACAAGGTGGCGCACACCACCATGCTCGGCCTCTCCCACCCCACCGCCGTGGAGCTCGCCCGGCGGCTGGTCGAGCTCGCGCCCCCCGGCCTCGCGCGCGTCTTCTACTCGGACAGCGGCTCGACCGCCGCCGAGATCGCGCTCAAGATGGCCTTCCAGTACTGGCAGCAGCGGGGCGGCGAGCACGTCCGGCGCACGCGCTTCGTGTGCCTGCGGATGTCGTACCACGGCGACACGCTCGGGTCGGTCTCGGTGGGCGGGATCGACCTCTTCCACTCGATGTACCGGCCGCTGCTGTTCGACGCGCTGCGCGCCGAGCCGGGCGACGCCGCCGACATGGAGCGCGTCCTCGCCGAGCACGAGGGCGAGGTCGCGGCGGTCATCGTGGAGCCGCTGGTGCAGGGCGCCGCGGGGATCGTCGTGCACCCCGAGGGCTACCTGCGCGACGTGCGCGAGCTCTGCGACCGGTTCAGCACGCTCCTGATCTGCGACGAGGTCGCGACCGGCTTCGGCCGCACCGGCCGGATGTTCGCCTGCGAGCACGAGAACGTCACGCCCGACCTGCTCTGCCTGGCCAAGGGCCTGACCGGCGGCTACATGCCGCTGGCCGCCACGCTCGCCACCGAGCGCATCTACGAGGGCTTCCTCGGCGAGTTCGAGGAGTTCCGCACGTTCTTCCACGGCCACACGTACACGGGCAACCCGCTGGCGTGCGCCGCGGCGCTGGCGAGCCTGCGGCTGTTCGAGCAGGAGCGCACGCTGGAGACGCTCGGCCCCAAGGCCGAGCTGCTCGGGCGGCTCCTGGAGCCGATCGCCGCCCTGCCCACCGTGGCCGAGGTCCGCCGCCGCGGGTTCATGGTCGGGATCGAGCTGACCGAGTTCCCGCTCGAGTCGCGGATGGGCCACCGGGTCACCCTCGAGGCCCGCCGCCGCGGCGCGATCGTCCGCCCGCTCGGCGACGTCGTGATCCTCATGCCGCCCCTGTCGATCGGCCCGCGCGAGCTGCGCGAGCTGGTGGAGATCACCGGCGAGGCGATCGAGGAGGCCACCGGGGCGGCGCGGCCCCTGCGCGCCGCCGCCTAGTCGTCGAGCGGGCTGAAGTCCTGCTTGCGGGCCCCGCACACGGGGCACATCCAGTCACTCGGGATCTCCTCGAACGGAGTTCCCGGGGGGATGCCGCCGTCCGGATCGCCCTCGCTGGGGTCGTAGATGAACCCGCAGGACTCGCAGATCCACAGTTGCTGCGTGGCCGCCTCCACGGTGGACAGTCTTGCAAATCGCCGTGGGAATGCGAGACACGATCGAATAGGGTTGGCTCAGTGGCCAGCATCGACCGTGCGCCACCCGGGGAGGAGCTGAACACCGGCGCGACGACACACGCGCGTCTTGCCGCGACCGCGATCGTGATCCGCGACTCCGCGGACGGGATCGAGGTCCTCCTCGTCCAGCGCAACCCCGAGCAGCGCTTCATGGGCGGCGCCTGGGTCTTCCCCGGCGGCGCGGTGCACGACGACGACCCCTCGCCGGCCGCCGCCGCCCTGCGCGAGCTCGAGGAGGAGGCCGGCATGCGCCTGGAGGACGTCGAGGCGCTCGTCCCGTACTCGCGCTGGATAACGCCCGAGGAGGTCAAGACCCGCTTCGACACGCTCTTCTACATCGCCGCCGCGCCTCCGGGCGCCGAGCCGCGCGTGGATGGCTCCGAGTGCGTGGACCATCGCTGGATGCGCCCAGCCGACGCGCTCGAGGCGGGCAGGCGCAACGACCTCCTCCTCGTCTTCCCGACGATCAAGCACCTCGAGCAGCTCGCCGAGCTTCGCTCGGTCGCGCACGCGCTGGAGACGGCGCGCGCGCGCGAGGTGGAGCCCGTCCTGCCGAAGGTGGTGCCCGGCGACGGCGAGGCCCATGTCCTGCTTCCGGGGGAGCCGGGGTATCCAAGCTGACCTCGGCGCGCATCCGCCCCGCAACCGCAGGCCCCCCACGGGGTTTCATTGGCTGGTGAGGCGTTACATCGGCATAGCGGCCGTACTCGCGGCGACGATCGCGCTCCTCGGCGGAGCGGGCGCGCTGGCGGCCACGCTGGTCGGCGACAGCGGCCCGAACGAGCTGCTCGGCAGCGCCGAGCCCGACGGCCTGTGGGGCGAGGAGGGCGACGACCGGCTCATCGGCCTCGACGCGAACGACTACCTCGAGGCCGGTCCCGGCAACGACAGGGTCGAGGGCGGCAGCGGCGACGACTTCGCCGCCGGCGGCAGCGGCGACGACGAGCTCCAGATGGGCAAGGGCCGCGACGTGGCCTACGGCGGCCCGGGCAAGGACTCGCTGGTCGGCGAGGACGGCAACGACGTGCTGCTGGGCCAGCTCGACGACGACCGCGTGTTCGGCGGTCCCGGCAACGACCGGCTCTACACCGGCACCGGCAACGACTTCGCCGACGGCGGCACCGGCAACGACCAGCTCTTCGCCGACTTCGGGACGAACATGATGCTCGGAGGCTCCGGCGACGACACGATCACCGTGCAGGGCGGAGCGATCTCGGAGGTCGAGGGCGGCGCCGGCGACGACCGCATCTCGCTGTCGAGCGGCGCCGACAAGGTGAACCCCGGCGGCGGCGAGGACCGCGTGGCCACCGGCTCCGGCGACGACACGATCGACAGCGTGGACGGGCGCCGCGACGTGATCAAGTGCGGCAAGGGCAAGGACACGGTCCGCGCCGACAAGATCGACCGGCTGAAGGACTGCGAGTCGGTCACGCGCGGCACCCCCAAGCGCAGGCGCTGACCGCCCCTCCTGTATAAGACGGCCCGTGCCGTCCCAGGGCCTGACCGTCGCCATCACCGGCCCCACCGGCGACCTGGGGATCGCGATGGTCGAGTCGCTCGAGCGCTCGCGGCGGGTGCGGAAGATCGTCGGCATGGCCCGCCGGCCGTTCGACCCGAAGGCGCGCGGCTGGAAGAAGACCGAGTACCGCCAGGGCGACGTGCAGGACAGGGCGAGCGTGAAGGACGCGGTCAAGGGCGCCGACGTGGTGGTGCACCTGGCCTTCACGATCCTCACCGCGGGCGAGGGCAGCCGCGGGATCAACGTGGACGGCTCGCGGAACGTCTTCGAGGCCGCGGTGGCCGCCGGGGCCGAGCGCATCTGCTACGCGTCGAGCGTCGCCGCCTACGGGTTCCACGACGACAACCCGATCTGGCTGACCGAGGACGTCCCGCCGCGGGGCACCCCCGAGCACCCCTACTCGGCCCAGAAGGCCGAGGTCGAGCAGGTCCTCAACTCGGTGCTCGCGCGCACGAGCCGGACCTCGGCCTGGGTCTTCCGGCCCTGCATCGTGGCCGGGCCGAAGGCCACCACCTTCCTCGAGGAGATCCCGTACTTCCGCCTGTCCGAGCGGATGCCCGAGCCGGTCCGCCGCCTGGTCCAGGGCATGCCGGTCCTGAAGCCGGTGATCCCCGACACCGGCCCGCCCTTCCAGCTCGTGCACGAGGACGACGTGGCCACGGCGTTCGTGGCCGGCGTCCACGGGCGCGGCTCGCCCGGCCCCTACAACCTCGCCGGCGGCGGCAAGCTCGGCCTCGGCGACGTGGCCGACGCGCTGGGCTGGTACTCGGTGCCGTTCCCCAACCTCGCGCTCGACGCCACCGTGGAGGTGCTTGCCCGCGTGCCGCGGCTGCCCGAGCAGCTCGCCTGGATCCAGTCCGCCCGGCGGCCGGTGCTCATGCGCACCGCGCGGGCCAAGAAGGAGCTGGGCTGGCGGCCGAAGCACACCGCCCGCGCCACGCTGCGGCAGATGATCGACGCGTACCGCGCGGAGCAGTCGGCCGTCGAGGCCGGCGTCGCCGACTAGCGCTGCACGAGCCGGTACACGCCGCCGTTCAGGGAGGTCGCGTACACGCGCCCGGCCGCGTCCTCGCCGAACGACGAGAGCCCGCTGAGCCGCAGCCCGGTGGAGCGGTTCCCGGACGCCCCCCTGGAGGAGAGCCGGACCGAGTAGATGACCGGGTTGCAGTTGTCGCCGTGCAGGTAGCGGCCGGCTAACCCGGTCAGCCGCGGGTCGCGGACCACGTAGCCGCCGATCGTGGCGCAGTTGGTGCCGAGCCGCTTGGCGAGCACGGGCCGGACGTGCCCGCGCGCTGTGCCCGAGCGGAAGCGCGAGTTCGCCTCGTACACGCTCCAGCCGAAGTTCGCGCCGCGGCCGCGATTCCTCGACCAGTCGATCTCGTCCCACGCGTTCTGGCCCACGTCGCCGAGCGCCAGCGCCCCGCCCTTGCGGTCGAACGAGAAGCGGTAGGGGTTGCGCAGGCCGTACGCCCAGATCTCGCCGCGCGCGCCGCTGCGGCCGCGGAAGGGGTTGTCGCCCGGCACGTCGTAGCCGCCCCCCTCGCGCGGGTCGATCCGCAGCAGCTTGCCGAGCAGCGTCCGCAGCGACTGGCCCGATCGCAGCGGGTCGCCCCCTCCGCCGCCGTCGCCGGTGCCGAGGTAGAGCATCCCGTCCGGCCCGAACTGGAGCTGGCCGCCGTTGTGGTTCCCGTAGCGGCTGTGCTCGATCCGGATGACGTTGCGGCGGCTCCCGCGGTCGGCCACGTCGGCGTTCCCGGCGGAGCGGCGGAACTGCTGCACGCGGATGTCACCGTCCCTGGCCGTGAAGTAGACGTAGAAGCGGCCGGAGTCCGCGTAGTCGGGCGCGAAGGCCATCGACAGGAGCCCGCGCTCGCCGCAGCAGCCCACGTCCTCGCGGATGTCCAGGAAGGGCCGGCTGCGCTTTCGCCCGTCCACCAGCACGCGGATCCGGCCCGGCTGCTCGGTCACGAACAGGCGGCTCTCGTCGCCGGGCGGGGCGGTGACGTAGGTGGGCTGGTCGAAGCTGCCGATCCGCGAGAGCCGGACGCCGCTCTGCGCGGGCCGCACCGGGTCGTCGCCCGTCGTCTCGGCCATCGGCGTCGCGTCCACCCGGGCGGGCTCCTCGCTCTCGTCGCCGTTGCAGGCGGCGAGCGCCGCGGCGATCGCGATCACGGCGAGCGGAGTCAGCATCCGGCGCACTGCCAGGAACGATGCCAAGCGTGTGTTGATCCCAGGTAAAGCCGGCGCTCGTACCTCCTGCGTGAAGGCACTCGTCACCGGAGCGACCGGATTCGTGGGCGGCCGCGTGGCCGCGGCGCTGGCCGAGCGCGGCGCCGGCGTGCGCTGCCTGGTGCGCGACGAGGGCCGCGCCGAGCACCTGGCCGAGGCCGGTCACGAGCTGCACGAGGGCGACGTGCTGCGCCCCGCCTCGCTGGCCGGGGCCGGCGAGGGCGTGGACGTGGCCTACTACCTCGTCCACTCGATGGGCCGCGGCTCCGACGGCTCCTTCGAGGACCGCGAGCGCCGCGCCGCGGGCGCCTTCGCCGAGATGGCGAAGCGCGAGGGGGTGGGCCGCGTGGTCTACCTGGGCGGCCTCGGCGACGACCCCGGCTCCGAGCACCTGCGCAGCCGCCACCGCACGGCCGAGATCCTCGCCGAGCACGGGCCCCCGCTCACCTACTTCCGGGCCGCGATGGTGGTCGGCTCCGGCAGCGAGTCGTACCGCACCCTGCGCAGCCTGGTGGAGCGCCTGCCGGCGATGATCGCCCCGCGCTGGCTGGCCACGACCACCCAGCCGATCGCGATCGACGACGCCGTCGAGTACCTGGTCCAGGCCCCCGACGTGCCCGAGTCAGCCGGAGGCGAGGTCCAGATCGGCGGCCCCGACGTCCTCTCCTACGGCGAGATGCTGGACGAGATGGCCCACGTGCTGGGCCGCCGGCCGCGCCCCAAGCTTCCCGTTCCCGTGCTCTCCCCCCGGCTCTCGGCGATGTGGATCGGGCTCGTGACGCCCGTCGACGCGGGCGTCGCCCGTCCACTCGTCGAGGGCCTGAGCACGCGCACGGTCGTGACCGACCCCTCGGGGGCCGCACGGTTCGACGTGGACCCCGTGCCGCTGCGCGAGGCGCTGCGGCGGGCGGTGGCCGAGGAGCGCGGCTACGCCGCGACGGCCTTGTAGTAGCGGACCGCCAGCCCGGTCAGCAGGGTCTCGAAGACCTCCTCCACCGACAGGTCGGTCTCGTCCGCGTAGGCGCGCAGGCCGAGCTCCTCGATGGCCTCGCTCTGCGCGATCACCTCGTCCACGAGGTCGGGGTGGCGGTCGCTGAAGAACGCGCCCATCGAATACAGGCTCGTGTCCATCAGGGACTCGAGGAACTCGCTGCTGTCGTCGCTCTTGCGGCGGGCCACCGCCGCGCAGGTTATTCGTCGTCTACGGTGCGCGCATGGCGCGCCGGGACGAGATCGTCGCCCACCTCGACGAGCTGCTCGACGCGCGCGGCTGGGACGACTACGGGCCCAACGGCCTCCAGGTCGTCGGCCGCGACGAGGTGGAGCTGGTGGTCACCGGCGTGTCCGCCCACCGCGAGCTGTTCCTGCGCGCGGCCGAGGCCGGCGCCGGGATGGTGCTGTGCCACCACGGGATCTTCTGGCGCTCGACGCCGCAGGCCGTCGGGCCGCAGATGAAGGGGCGGCTGAAGGCGCTCTTCGACGCCGACATGTCACTCGTCGCCTACCACCTGCCCCTCGATGCGCACGAGGAGATGGGCAACAACGCCCTGATCTGCGCCGAGCTCGGACTGCGCCGCGGCGAGCGCTTCGGGGAGGCCGCGGGGCGGCCGATCGGCTTCGTGGGCGAGGCGGAGGCACCGCTGTCGCTGGACGAGCTCGCGCAGCGCTGCGAGGCGG
>JALZEZ010000372.1 GCA_030861775.1 Actinomycetota bacterium | reverse complement strand
CGAGACCCTGGCCGCCCTGCACGCGGGCGGCCTCGACCCCGAGGTGGTCGCCCGCGAGCGCGGCCCGCTCGGCCCGCTCGTGTCCGCCCGCGCCGACGAGCTCGAGCGCCGCGGCCTGCTCGAGCCCGGCGAGCGCGAGGAGGACATGCTGGTGATCTGCGCCCGCGCCTAAGATCGGCGCGTGCCCGCCGACGACACCCGCGAGCTGTTCCTGATCGACGGGAACAGCCTCGTCTACCGCGCGTTCTTCGCGCTGCCGGAGACGATCGCCACCTCCAAGGGGCAGCCGACCAACGCGATCTTCGGCTTCGCGTCGATGCTGGTGAAGATCCTCACCGAGTACGGGCCGAAGAGCACGGTGGTCGTCTGGGACGCGGGGATGTCCGGGCGCGAGGAGGTCTCGGCCGACTACAAGGCCCAGCGCAAGGCGCGCCCGGACCTGCTCCAGGAGCAGTGGCCGCACATGCAGCCGCTGGTCGAGGCGTTCGGCTACCGCAACGTGAAGGTCCCCGGCTACGAGGCCGACGACGTGATCGCCACGCTGGCCAAGCGCGCCCGCGAGCAGGGGATCGACGTGATGATCGTGACCGGCGACCGCGACGCCTTCCAGCTCATCGAGCCGCCCGAGAACGGCCGCGGCGAGGTCAAGGTCATGGCCACCAGCCGGGGGATCACGGAGACCAAGGTCTACGACCGCGAGGCCGTGATCGACCGCTACGGCATCGGCCCCGAGCTGATCCCGGACTTCTACGGCCTCAAGGGCGACACCTCGGACAACATCCCCGGCGTCCCGGGCATCGGCGACAAGACCGCGAGCGAGCTGCTCCAGCGCTTCGGCTCGCTGGAGAAGGTGCTCGACAGCGTGGACGAGATCTCCGGCGCCAAGCGCAAGGAGAACCTGACCAACCACGCCGAGGACGCGCGCATCTCGAAGCGGCTCGCGACGGCCGTGCAGGACGTCGAGCTCGACATCGACCTCGAGGAGTGCCTGGCAGACGAGCCCGACCGTGCCCGCCTGCGCGAGGTGTTCCGCGAGTTCGAGCTGCGCGCGCCGCTGGAGCGGCTCGAGGAGGCGCTGGGCGAGGACGCCGCGGCTCCCCGGGAGACGGCGGCGGTCACGGTGGAGGCGCGGGCGGTGCCGGTCCCGCCGAGCGCCGTGGCCGACCTGGAGGGCTCGCTCGCGACCCTCGTGGCCGAGCGGCCCCAGCCCGACGACGGCGCTGTCCTGGATAGGGGCCCCAGTGGGGCACCAGGGCAGGACAGCGCGACGGGAACCCCCCTCGGAGAGCTGGCACTCGACGTCGACGCAGCCTCTACCCAGCCGCCGTTGACGTTCGCGGCGTACGCAGGGGGCGCCGAGGTCCTCACGGGCGAGGCCGAGACCCTCGCCGCGATCGCCATGGCCTGGGGGGACAGACCGGTCGTGGCCCACGACTGGAAGACCCTCGCCGCATCCGAGGAGCCCTGCGACGCGCCCCCGCTCGAGCACGACACCCTCGTCGCCGCCTACCTCCTCGACCCCGCCGGCCGCGCCTACCCGCTCGACGAGCTGGCCGACCGCGAGGGGCTCGGCGCGAGCATCGAGGGCGGGGACGGACTGGCCGAGCGGGCCGTGGTGACCCGCACGCTCGCCGAGCGCCAGCGCGCGGAGCTCGAGAAGGAGGGCCTGACGCGGCTCTTCGAGGAGGTCGAGCTGCCGCTGGTGGACGTGCTGGTGGACCTCCAGCGCGCCGGCGTGAAGCTCGACACGGCCAAGCTGGCGGAGATCTCGACCAAGGTGCAGGAGCAGGTCGAGCAGCTCGAGCGGGAGATCCACGAGCTGGCCGGCGAGCCGTTCACGATCGGCTCCCCGCAGCAGCTCGGCGAGATCCTGTTCAACAAGCTCGGCCTGTCGAAGAAGCGCCGCGGCAAGACCGGGTTCTCCACCGACGCGCGCGTGCTCCAGGCAATCCGCGCCGAGCACGAGATCGTGCCCAAGGTCGAGCGCTGGCGCGAGCTGTCGAAGCTCAAGTCGACCTACCTCGACGCCCTGCCGCTGCTGGTGGACCGCCGCAGCCGCCTGCACACCACCTTCAACCAGACCGCCACCACCACCGGCCGCCTGTCGAGCACCGACCCGAACCTCCAGAACATCCCGATCCGCACCGAGCTGGGCCGCGAGATCCGCGCCTGCTTCGTGGCGGAGGAGGGCCACCGGCTGATCAGCGTGGACTACTCGCAGGTGGAGCTGCGGGTGCTGGCGCACGTCTGCGGCGAGCAGGTGCTGAAGGACATCTTCGCCCGCGGCGAGGACGTGCACACGGCCACGGCGGCGGAGATGTTCGGGGTCAAGCCGGAGGACATCGACCCGGGCACGCGCTCGAAGGCCAAGATGATCAACTTCGGGATCGTCTACGGGCTCTCGGCGTACGGCCTGGCCGACCGTCTCGACATCCCCCAGGACGAGGCCGGCGAGTTCATCGCCCGCTACCTCGACCGCTTTCCCAAGGTCCGCCAGTACATCGACGAGACGATCGCCGAGGCCACCGAAAGCGGCTACGTGACCACGATCTTCGGCCGCAAGCGCCGCATCCCCGAGCTGCGCTCGCGCAAGTGGCAGACGCGCTCGCTGGGCGAGCGGCTGGCCGTGAACACGCCGATCCAGGGCAGCGCGGCGGACATCATCAAGGTGGCCATGGTGCGCTGCGCGAACGCGCTCCGCGACGCCGGTCTCGCCACGCGGTTGGTGCTCCAGATCCACGACGAGCTGCTGTTCGAGGCGCCGGCGGCGGAGGTGGAGGCCGCCTCCGAGATCGTCGTGCGCGAGATGGCCGGCGCCTACGACCTCGACCCGCCGCTGGCGGTGGACGTCGGCTCGGGCGAGAACTGGCTGGCGGCCAAGTGAAGCCCGGCGTCGCGGTCCTCCTCACCGCCTGCGCGGGCGGGCTGGTGGCGATGCAGGCCCCGATCAACTCGGCGCTGGGCAAGGCGGCCGGCACGTTCGCGGCGGCCTCGATCTCGTTCCTGATCGGCACGACCGCGCTGGTGGGCATCACGCTGCTGAGCGGTGCCAAGGTCGACCTGGGGGCGGTGGGCGAGCTGCGCTGGTACTACCTCACCGGCGGCCTGCTGGGCGCGGCCTACGTGACGACCGTGCTCGTGAGCGTCCGCGCGCTGGGCGCGGGCGGCGTCACGGCGGCCACGATCGCGGGCCAGCTCACCTTCTCGGTGATCCTGGACCGGCTCGGCGCACTCGGGCTCGACGAGAAGCCACTCAGCGTCGGCCGCGTGATCGGCGTGGCGCTGCTGGCCACGGGCGTCTTCCTGATCGTCCGCGAGTAGCTCTTCGGATCCTCTTACGAAGCTCTCACGCCGCGCATACACGGCGCTGAGACGGTGGCCGCGTCAATCGGGGAGGAGGGACTCGTGAGGGGACGCATCTACATCGGCACCGCGCTCATGGCGCTGGCGCTCGCCCAGAGCGCGTGCGCCGACGACGGCGGGGCGAATCCCGGGGTCGAGCCCGCCGTGGCGAAGGCCAAGGACCTCGACGTGACCAAGCTGAGGCTCTCGGACGACCACGTCCGTACGAGCGGCCCGAAGCGCGGCTACCTCTACCTGTGCAACCAGCCGGGCGGCCAGGGCGGCGCGTCCCAGGACGGGCCGTGGATCGACGGCTCGCGCTGGGACTACACCGAGAAGCTGCTCGTCGACGGGGCGGTGGACTGGACGCAGGCCACCTACAGCCAGTCGGTCAGCGGCTCGACCCGCCGCCTGCGCGGCAACGGCCTGCCGACCAGCCACGCGACGGGCACCTATCCGATCCAGCCCACGGACGACGTCTACCGGTACGACCGCAACCCGAACTCGATCAGGAGCCAGAGCGCGTCGTACGAGCTGCCGGCGAACCCGGCCAGGTCGTCGTCGGCGAA
>JALZEZ010000112.1 GCA_030861775.1 Actinomycetota bacterium | reverse complement strand
CGCGCGCCGCGGCGGGGGTCCGCTGCGGGCGCCGGGCGCGGCGCTTGCGCGGCAGCTCGACGGCCTTGCCGTCCGCGTCGCGGAGCGGCTCGAGCGCCTCGTCGAGCACCCGGTCGACCGAGTCCAGGAACACGAACTCGATGTCGTCCAGCAGGTGGCCGGGGAACTCGTCCAGGTCGGCCTCGTTCAGCTTCGGCGCGATCACGCGGGTGATGCCGGCGCGCTGGGCGGCCAGCGACTTCTCCTTCAGCCCGCCGATCGGCAGCACCTGGCCGGTCAGGGTGACCTCGCCGGTCATCGCCGTGTCGGAGCGCGCCGGCCGGCCGGTGACCAGCGACACCAGCGCGGTGACCATCGTGATCCCCGCGCTCGGACCGTCCTTGGGCACGGCCCCCGCGGGCACGTGCACGTGCACGTCGTTCGACGCGAACCAGTCGTCCGGCACCCCTTCGCCCCAGCGCCAGGCGTTCGCCTTCACGTACGAGAACGCCGCCGCGGCCGACTCCTTCATCACGTCCCCGAGCTGGCCCGTGATCTGGAGGTTGCCCTTGCCCGGGAACGCGGTGGCCTCCACGAACAGCACGTCGCCGCCGACCGGCGTCCAGGCCAGCCCGGTGGCCACGCCCGGGTCGTCGGTGCGGCGGCCGACCTCTGACAGGAAGCGCCGCTTGCCCAGCAGCTCGAGCACGCCCTTCGGCCGGATCGTGCGCTTGCGGGTGCGCGTGCCCTCCGCGTACTCGCGCGCGACCTTGCGGCAGACCGAGCCGATCTCGCGCTCCAGGTTGCGCACGCCGGCCTCGCGCGTGTAGCCGTCGATGAGCAGCTTCAGCGCCTCGTCGGTGAACGCGATCTTCCCCGGGGTCAGCCCGTTGCGGTCGATCTGGCGCGGCACCAGGTAGCGCTTGGCGATCTCGAGCTTCTCCTCCTCCGTGTAGCCCGCGAGCTGGATGACCTCCATGCGGTCGCGCAGCGGCGGCGGGATCGGCTCGAGCTGGTTGGCGGTGGTGATGAACATGACGTTCGAGAGGTCGAACGGCAGGTCCAGGTAGTGGTCGCGGAAGGTGGTGTTCTGCTCGGGGTCGAGCACCTCGAGCATCGCGCTCGAGGGGTCGCCGCGGAAGTCCGCGCCCATCTTGTCGATCTCGTCGATCATCAGGACGGGGTTGTTCGAGCCCGCGTCGCGCAGCGCGCGGATGATCGTGCCGGGGATGGCCCCGATGTAGGTGCGGCGGTGGCCGCGGATCTCGGACTCGTCGCGCACGCCGCCGACCGAGATGCGCTCGAACTCGCGGCCCATCGCCGCGGCGATCGAGCGGCCCAGCGAGGTCTTGCCCACGCCCGGCGGCCCGACGAAGCAGAGGATCGCCGAGCGCGCGTCCGGCTTGAGCTTGCGCACGGCGAGGAACTCGATGATGCGGTCCTTGATCCGGTCGATGTCGTAGTGGTCGCGGTCGAGGACCTCGCGCGCCTCCTTGAGGTCGATGTGGTCGTCGGTGGACTTGGACCAGGGCAGCGAGACGATCCACTCGAGGTAGGTGCGGATCACGCCGTGCTCGGCCGCCTGCGGGGGGAGCCGCTCGAAGCGGTCGAGCTCGCGGTCGGCCTGCTTGCGCGCGTGCTCGGGCAGGTCCGCGGCCTCGATCTGCTCGCGCAGCTCCTTGGTCTCGGCCTGCTGCTCGTCCACCTCGCCGAGCTCCTCCTGGATGGCCTTGAGCTGCTGGCGCAGGAAGTACTCGCGCTGGCCCTTCTCCATCTCCGACTGGACCTGCGACTGGATCCGCGAGCCGATCGAGATCAGCTCGGACTCGCGCGCGAGCAGCTCGGAGAGCCGGCGCAGGCGCTTGATCAGGTGCTGCTCGGCCAGCAGCTCCTGCTTCTCCTCGGTCTTCACGCGCAGGGCGCCGGCGATCATCCACGAGAGCTCGACCGGGTCCTCCACGTTCGCGATCGCGATCTGGAGCTCCTCCGGCAGGTAGGGGACCTGCTGGACGATCTCGCTGAACGCGGTCTGGACGTTGCGGGCCAGCGCCTCGACCTCGGGCGAGTCGTCCACGACGTCGGGCAGCTCCTCGATGCGCGCGACCAAATAGGGCTCGGTGCCCACGAAGCCGTCGAGCCTCACGCGCGGGCCGCCCTGGACCAGGATGCGCAGTGTCCCGTCGGGGACCTTGATCATCCGGGCCACCGTGCCCGCCACGCCCACCTCGTGGAGGTCGTCCGGGCCGGGCTCCTCGTTCTCGGGGTCGCGCGAGGCGACCATCGCGAGCATCCGCTCGCCGCCGAGCACGTCGTTCACGAGCCGGATCGAGCGCTCCTGGCCGATCGCCAGCGGGGTCAGCGTGTTCGGGAACGTGACCGTGTCGCGCAGCGGGAGGATCGGGAGCCCGTCCGGCACCGTGCGGCCGCCGTTCGCCTCGAGCGAGCCCGGCGTGGCGATGTGGATGCTCACCCGGAGCCGCCCGACTGGATCGGGACCTGGCGCGGGTCCTCGGTGGCGATCGGGATCTCGACCCTGAGGATCCCGTCCACGTAGGTGGCGCTGGCCTCCTCGGCCACGACGTCCGTGCCCAGCTCCACCACGCGCCGGAACGGGCCGTGCGCGATCTCGATCTGCTGGTAGAGCCGGCCCTCGGCCTCCTGGGCGCGGCGCTCACCGGCGATCACGAGCTGGCGGCCGCGGATCTCGAGCCCGACGTCGTCGATCTCGACCCCGGCCAGGTCGGCCTTCACCACGGCCAGCGGCCGCTCGCCGCCGCAGTAGTAGACGTCGACCTCGGGGGAGAAGCCGCGCCGTCCGGGGCCGATCCGGCTGCGCTCGAAGACGTCGCCGAACAGCTCGTCGATCTCGCGCCGCATCCGCTCGAAGTTGGCGAACAGGTCCCGTTCCGGTGGCATGTCGGCCAGGTTATTACCCGCTTCAGAGCCGGTAGACCGCGCCCTCGCGGGCCACCTCGACCGGGGCGCCGAACGCGTCCTCGGCCTCGTTGCGGGCCCACAGCGCGTCGAGCTCGTCGGAGATGTGGGTCAGCACGATCTTCCGCACGCCCGCGGCCTTGCCGTGCTCGCCCGCCTCGCGCGGGGTGAGGTGGCCGCGCATGCCGGTCCGCTCGGGGCGCGGCAGGGTGGCCTCCACCAGCAGCAGGTCGGCGTCGCGGGCGAACGAGACGAGGTCCACGCTCGGGCGGCTGTCCGCGCCGAACGCCAGCTTGCCGCCGCCATTCGCGGACTCCACGCAGATCGCGAAGGTCTCGGTGAAGTGCGGGACCGACTTGAAGCCGAGCTTGAGCGGGCCGACCTCGGGCCGGTCGTCCTCCGCGTACTGCTCGATCTGGAACGCGTTCTCGATCAGGTCCTCGTTGCCCCAGGCCCCGACCACCCGGCGGAAGCACTCGAGCGCGCCGTGCGGCACGATCAGCCGCGGCCGGGCCGGGCTCTCGGTGCCCGGCCAGCGGTCCACCGGGACGGGCTGCTGGCGCGGCGCGTAGGTCAGCGCGTAGGAGAAGGGGATCAGGTCGAGCCAGTGATCGGCGTGGATGTGCGAGATCACGACGGCGTCCACGGCGGTGTAGTCGCAGAAGCGCCGCAGCTTCCCGAACACCCCGTTGCCGCAGTCCACCACGACGCTGGTCCCGTCCTCCTCGACGAGATAGCCCGAGCAGGCTCCACCGGCGTCCTGCCAGGACGGGGACTTCCCGAGAACGGTAAGTCGCATCTGTCGCGAACTCTAATCCGCGAGCGATGCGGGCAGTGCGGCTTACTGCGGCTGCGGGAAGGCGTACACCGCGCGCGTGCGCTCGGTGCGGAACACGAAGGCGAGCTGGCGCTCGGGCTTGAGGCCGCGCTCGGCGGAGCGGTAGGTCGCGCACGGCTTGTCCACGTCGAGGGCGCACAGCATGTTGCGCTTGAAGTAGCAGTCCTCGCAGGACACGCGCTTTCCCTTCGCCACGTGGCGGCTCCCCAGGTGCTTCGAGATGTCCGGGCCTGAGTCCAACGGTCCCGGCCGACGAGGTCATCCAACACGATCTCGCCGCGGGTTGCCAGTCCCATTCCCGCAAATGCCTGACTTCTTTTCTCGGGCCCGCCGAGGACCCGCCGCTCTTTGCGGTAATCGACGGTTCGTAGGCTCGGGCGACTCATGGAGCTGGTCACCGGAGCCACCGGATACGTGGGCGGGCGCCTCGTCGAGCGGCTGGTCCGCGAGCGGCGCCCCGTGCGCGCCACCGCCCGCAACCCGGCCCGGTTCGAGCCGGTCGAGGGGGTCGAGGCCGTGCGGGCCGACGTGCTCAGCGGCGCGGGCGTGCCGGAGGCGCTGGAGGGCTGCCGGGTCGCCTACTACCTCGTCCACTCGATGGAGGCCGGCGACGAGGACTTCGCCGCGCGCGACCGCCGCGCGGCGACGAACTTCGCCCGCGCGGCGCGCGAGGCGGGGGTCGAGAAGGTGGTGTACCTGGGCGGGATCGCCCCGCCGCCGGGCACCCGGCGCTCGCCGCACCTGGCCTCGCGGATCGAGGTGGAGGAGATCCTCCTGCGCGAGCTGCCGCGCTCGGTGGCGCTGCGGGCGTCGATCCTGATCGGCGCGCGCTCGTCCTCGTTCCGGATGCTCGTGCGGCTGGTGGAGCGGCTGCGCTTCCTCCCGTTCCCGGCCTGGACGGTCAACCGCACGGCGCCGATCGACGAGCGCGACGCGATCGAGTTCCTGGCCCGCGCGCCGCAGGTGGCCGAGGCGGAGGGCCGGTCGCTCGACATCGCCGGGCCGGACGTGATGACCTTCGGCGAGATGATCGAGCGGATCGCCGAGCTGATGGGGGTCGGGCGGGCGCCGATCCGGCTGGGGCTGACGCAGACCCCGGCCGCCAGCGCGGTGGTCGCGAGCGTGGTCGGCCAGCCGCTCGACCTCGTGCGCTCGCTGATGCGGTCGCTCGAGACCGACGTGGTGCCGCGCGACGACGAGGCGCGCCGGATCCTCGGCGTGCGGACGCGCTCGTTCGACCGCGCGGTCGAGCACGCGCTGGCCGAGTGGGAGCGGACCGAGGCGCTGGCGGCGCGGTGACCAAGCTGGAGCGCACGATCGAGATCGACGCGCCGCGCGACCTCGTCTACGACGTGCTGACCGACCCGCGCTGCCTGGGCGAGTGGGTGACGATCCAGGAGGAGCTGGAGCAGGCCCCGGACGGCGACCTCACGGAGGGCGACGAGCTGCGCCAGCGGATGAAGGTGGCCGGCCAGCGCTTCCGGCTGTCGTGGACGGTGGTGCAGGCGGACCGGCCCTCGCGCGTGGTGTGGGAGGGGCACGGCCCGATGGGCTCCGAGGCGAAGGCGATCTACGAGCTCGACGAGAACGGCTCGGGCGGCACCCGCTTCTCGTACATGAACGAGTACAGGATGCCCGGCGGCCCCGCCGGCAGGCTCGCCGGCAGGGCCATCCTGAAGGCGTCGGGGCGCGAGGCGGACCGGACGCTCGAGCGGCTCAAGGCCCTGGTCGAGAGCCGCGCCAAAAAAGGGGTCTGACCCCTTTTTTACGTTCCTGTAACGGTCTGTTCGCCCCTCCTCAGGCGTACGCCGGCCGCGGCGCGGCGTAGCGCTCCGCCCGGCCGCGGCGCTTCGCGATCCACGCCAGCGGGGCCAGCGCCGCGCGCTGCATCCAGGCCGGCGGGAACGGGCCCTCGACCTCGTCGCGGTACTCGCGCACGAACAGGGCGAGCTCGAGCGGCTTGGGCATGCCCTTCTTCGTCGTGCGGCCCTCCTCGGCCAGCGCGACGGTGGTCTCGAGGAGCCGCTCCATCTTCAGCGCCGGCGTGACGGTCACGCGGACCACGGCCTCCTCGTCGCCGCCGTTCCTGAAGCGGTGGACCTTCCCCGCGGGAATCACTACGCGATCGCCGGGGCCCGCCACGATCCTCCGGAGGCCCATGCGGAACTCCATCGTCCCCGAGAGGACCTCGAAGCGCTCCTCCTGCTTGGGGTGCACGTGTGCGCCGGGCACGTGGCCGTCGGGGGCCAGGTAGAGGTCGATCTCCAGGTACTCGCCGTTGGTGTCCGCCGCGGTCTTCCGGAAGACGATCCGCTCGCCGCTGACGGGGTTCTCGATGATCTGTCCTGAGTGGGCCATTTGCTTGCTCCTCCTGCGTCGTGGGGTACGCAGGGAGCATCGATCGAAAGCGGCCCGCGGTCGTCGGCCTCGATGCCGATCTTGGGGTCGGCCGCGCGGGCGATTCGAGCACCCGCCGGGGTCCTCCGCGCGGATGACCCGCATACTCCGCGCGGATGGCCGAGATCCCCGCGATCGAGACCGAGCGGCTGCTGCTGCGCGCCTTCCGCCATGAGGACACCGACGCCTTCGCCGCCCTCTGCGCGGACGACGAGGTCATGCGCTGGGTGGGCGGGACGATGGAGCGAGGGCGCGCGTGGCGGCACATGGCCGCGCTCACCGGCCACTGGACGCTGCGCGGCTACGGGCGCTGGGCGGTGGAGATCCGCGCGACCGGCGAGCTGGCCGGCCACGTCGGGCTCTGGTTCCCGGAGGGCTGGCCGGCCATCGAGGTGGGCTGGACGCTGGCCCGCGCCGCGTGGGGACAGGGCATCGCCACCGAGGCCGCCACGGCGAGCCTCGACTACGCCTGGCGCGAGGTCGGCCTCGACCGCGTGATCTCGCTGATCGACCCGGCCAACGAGCGCTCGCAGTCGGTCGCGCGCAAGCTCGGGATGCGGCCCACCGACGAGCGCTTCGTCTTCGACGACACGGTGCTGACGATCTGGGAGGCGCTCAGGCCCGGGTGAGCAGCACCGCGTTGCCCGACGGGTCGCGCAGCAGGCGCGGCTCGGACGGGGCGTCGTCGGCGATCACCGTCCAATGGCGCAGGCCGACCGTGCCCTCCGGCTGCGGCGGGACGCCCTCGCCGCGCCAGGTGTTGATGCCCAGGTGGTGGTGGTAGCCGTCCCAGGCGACGAACGCCGCGCCCGGGTAGCGGGTCATCTCCTCCATCCCCAGCTCGCCGGCGTAGAAGCGCAGCGCCTCCTCCACGTCGCCCACGTGCAGGTGCATGTGGCCCAGGCGCAGCCCCTCCTCGGCGTGCCGCACGGGGTCCCGGCCCTCGACGAGCGCGAGCAGGTCGGGCACGTCGAGCGGCTCGGTGAACATCCCCACCCGCTCGCCCTCCCGCCGCGGCGGCGGCCAGGCCTCGCGCGCACGGTCCACGTACAGCTCGATCCCGTTGCCGTCGGGGTCGTCGAGGTAGATCGCCTCGGACACGCCGTGGTCGGACGCGCCGGTGATCGGCGTGCGGCTGATCGCCACCCGCTGGAGCGCCCGGGCCAGCTCCTCCCGCGACGGGAACAGCAGCGCGAAGTGGAAGAGCCCCGCGGTGCGCCCCGGCTGGCGCGCCTCCGACTCCTCGTGCAGCACGACGACGTCGTCCGCGCCCGCCCCCATGGCCGCCACGCCGTCCTCGCGACCGTGCAGCCGCAGGCCGATCGCGTCCTGCATGAAGCCGACCGAGCGGTCCAGGTCGGTGACCGTCAGGTGGACTGGCCCGAGCCGCGTCACGCCGCCCCCGGCTGCACGAGCCCGCTCTCGTACGCGAGCACCACCGCCTGCACCCGGTCGCGCACGCCCAGCTTCATCAGCACGCGCGCGACGTGGGTCTTGACGGTCGTCTCGCCGAGCACCAGCGACTCCGCTATCTCCGCGTTCGACATCCCGCGCGCGATCAACTTGAGGACCTCCTCCTCGCGCGGGGTCAGCTCCTCGAGCGCCTTCGGCCGCTCCTGCGCCGACGGCGCCGCCCGCGCGAACTCGTGGATCAGCCGCCGCGTGACCGAGGGCGCCAGGAGCGCCTCGCCCGCCGCCACCACGCGGATCCCCTCCACGAGCTGCTCGGCCGGCACGTCCTTCAGCAGGAACCCGCTGGCCCCCGCGCGCAGGGCCTCGTAGACGTACTCGTCGAGGTCGAAGGTGGTCAGCATCAGCACGCGGACGGGGTCGTCGGCAGTGGCGTCGACGATACGGCGGGTGGCCTCGATCCCGTCCAGGCCGGGCATGCGGATGTCCATCAGCACCACGTCCGGGTCGAGCCGCTTGGCGCTGTCGATCGCGCCGTAGCCGTCGGTTGCCTCGCCCACCACCTGGAGGTCCTCCTCGGCCTCGAGGATCATCCGGAAGCCGGCGCGCACCAGCGCCTGGTCGTCCACCAGCAGCACCTTGATCACGCGTACGCCTCCTGCCTGAGCGGGAAGCGCGCCCGCACCTCGAAGCCGCCGCCCGCGCGCGGGCCGGCCTCGAGCTCGCCGCCGTAGAGCAGCACCCGCTCGCGCATCCCGACCAGGCCGTGGCCGCCGCTCGGCAGCTCCGCGGCCCCGCCGGCGCCGTCGTCGGCCACCGCCAGCTCCAGCTCGGACTCGCCGTAGCTCACGCGCACGGTGGCCCGCTCGGCCCGGGCGTGCTTGATCGTGTTGGTGAGCGCCTCCTGGATCACGCGGTATGCGGAGAGGTCTACCCCGGGCGGGAGCGGCGCACGCTCGCCGAGCACCTCGAGCTCGACCGCGAGCCCGCGCCGCGGGCCCGCTCGACCAGCGCGTCGAGATCGGCCATCGTCGGCTGCGGCGCCAGCTCGACCCCCTCCCCCTCCTCGCGCATGACGCCCACCAGCCGCCGCATCTCGTCCAGCGCCTCGCGGCCCATCCGCCGGATCGTGCCGGCCACCTCGCTCACCCGCTCCGGCTGGGTGTCCACGATCCGCCGCGCGGCCCCGGCCTGGATCACCATCACGGTCAGGCTGTGCGCCACCACGTCGTGCAGCTCGCGCGCGATCCGCGCCCGCTCCTGCGCCGCCCCGATCTCCGCCTGCTGGTCGCGCTCTACCTCCAGCGCCGCCAGCCGGGCGCGGCGGCTGACCCGCCGGTCGGCGAGCAGCGCCGCCAGCAGCACGTAGCGAACAGGCCCCCCG
>JALZEZ010000371.1 GCA_030861775.1 Actinomycetota bacterium | reverse complement strand
GGCTCGGCCGCGGAGCGCCCCGTCGTCGTCACGCGCGGCGCCGACGGCCACTCGTACCGCGCGTCGCTCTCCGGCGACGGGCGGCTCGTCGCCTTCGAGTCCAACGCGAACTCGCTCAGCGCCGAGGACGACGACCGGGTCCGCAACGTCTACGTGCGCGACATGAGCAGCGGGCGGGTGACGCTGGTGAGCCGGGCGACCGGGGGGCGCGGGGCTGCCGCCGACGACGCGTCCTACGGCGCCGCCATCTCGGCGAACGGCCGCTACGTGGCGTTCGTGAGCCGCGCCGACAACCTCGACCCGCGCACGGCCGGTCCGGACTGGCGGCGAATCACGGGGGTGTTCGTCCGCGACCTGCGCCTGCGCATCACGACGTTCGCCGGGCTCGGCCGCAACCCGTCGCTGTCGGCCGACGGCCGCTACCTCGCCTACGCCGCCGACCCGGGGCCGGCCGCTCCGAACGACCCGCTCCAGATCGTGCGCCGCGACATGCGCGACGGCACGACGGTCCTGGTGAGCCGGGCCGGCGGGGCCGACGGGCCCCCCGGCGACTCGAGCTCGTTCGTCCCGTCGATGTCGGCGGACGGCAACCGGGTGGCGTTCGAGAGCTTCGCCGACAACCTCGACGACGCCGGCGACCTCGGTGAGGTCCACAGGGTCTTCGTGCGGGACATCGGGCGCGCGACGACCAGCCGCGTGAGCCGCGGGAGCGGGCCGGAGGGCGAGCCCGGCGACGGCGCGTCGCTCGATCCCAAGATCTCGGGCGACGGCCGCTTCGTGGTGTTCTGGTCCACGTCCAACTTCGACCCGGCCCTGCCGCAATGGGACGACCACGTGTGGGTGCGCGACCTGGCCACCGAGCGGCTGGTGCTCGCCGACCGGGCGAGCGGGGCCCGCGGCGCCGCCGGCGACGAGAGCGCGGGACAGACGGCGATCTCGCACGACGGGCGCTTCGTGGCCTTCGAGTCGGGCGCCGACAACCTGGCGCCGGGGCCGCGGGATGACGGTGCGGACGTCTTCGTCCGCGACATGCACCGGCAGGCGACCGCGCGGTTGAGCCTCGTCCGCCGCCGCTTCGCGCTCCGCCCGGCGATCTCGGCGGACGGGCGCTACGTGGCGTTCGAGTCGCCCGGCAAGGACGGCACCCGGCACATCCTGCGCGTCCGGCGCTAGCCCAGCTCGAGCCCGAGCAGGCGCTCGAGCTCCGGCAGCGTCGAGTCCGCTCCTCGGTGGAGGATCGCGGTCATGCCCACCGCCTCCGCGCCCTCGCAGTTCTCGCGCAGGTCGTCCACGAACACGCACTCCTCCGGCGGCACGCCCAGGCGCTCGGCGCCCAGATGGAAGATCTCGGGCTCGGGCTTGTGCAGGCCCACGTCGCCGGAGATCACGACCGCGTCGAACAGCTCGTCGATCACGACCTTGTCGTAGCTCGTCCCGCCCCAGGAGTTCGAGATGAGCCCGGTCGGGACGCCGCTCTCGCGCGCACGGCGCACGGCTCCGATCATCGCCTCGTCCGGCCCCACGCCCGCGAACAGCCGCTGCACCATCCCGTCGGTCTCGCGCACGCCGAGCACGGTGCCGAACTTCGGCTCGAACTCCTCCACCGTCAGCTCACCGCGCTCGAGCTGCCGCAGCAGCGCCAGCCCCTCGCCGCGCGAGCGGAACTCGCGCTTGACCGCGTCCTCGTCCAGCCCCTCGGCCTTCGCGAACGCCCGGAACGACTCGAAGACGTTGGTGGTGAGGACGCCGCCGAAGTCGACGAGCAGGCCGCGGCTCACGTGCTGGGCGCGGGCATCCGCGTGATTCCCAGGGCGGCGTCGGCGAGCTGGGGGACCCCGACGTCGAACAGCTTCAGGTACGGGTCGTCGGTCGCGCCGGCCAGCGAGCGCTTGTAGTTGCCCTCCATGAACACTGCCGCCTTCCAGAGCGCCAGCGCCTGGTACCAGCGCAGGTCGCTCATCGAGCGGCCGCTGACCTCCTCGTAGCGGGCCACCAGCTCGTCGCGGCCGAGGAAGCCCTCCTCGTGGGTCACGGTGAGCATGTCGAACATCGTCGGCTCGCGGTCGCCTCCGGACGGCTGCGACCAGGTGGCGGTCAGGTAGCCGATGTCGGCGAGCGGGTCGCCGATCGTGGCCATCTCCCAGTCGAAGATCGCGATCAGGCGGGCGGGCGCCTCGTTCGCGAACATCGTGTTGCCGAGCCGGTAGTCGCCGTGGACGATCGTGGCGGGCGGCGACTCGGGCTTGTTCGCGGCCAGCCACTCGCCGACCTGCTGCACGGCCGGCAGCTCGCGCGTCTTGTTGACGTCCCACAGCCCGTTGAAGCGGCGGAGCTGGCGGTCCAGGTAGCCGGTCGGCTTGCCGAAGCCCTCGAGCCCGCACGCCTGCCAGTCCACGGCGTGCATCTCGGCCAGGGCGTCCACCAGCTCCAGGCAGATCCGCCTCCGCTCCTCGGGGGTCGAGAGCTGCTCGGGAACCTCCGAGACGATCACCGTCCCCTCGATGTACTCCATGACGTAGAAGGGCACGCCGAGCACGGACTCGTCGTCGCAGGCGTCCAGCACCGGGGGGGTGCGCACCGGCGCGTCCTCGAGGGCCGTGAGCAGCCGTGCCTCGCGGAGCACGTCGTGCGCCGAGGGTGGCAGCGGCGGGCGCGGCGGCCGGCGGAGCACGAAGCGCTCGCCGCCGCGGCGGATCAGGTAGGTCACGTTCGAGTGCCCCTGGCCGATCGGCTCGGCCTCCACCGGCCCCGACCCGAGCCCGCGCGTGTCGAGGTACTCGGTCAGCGGCTCGACGACGATCAGCGGCGGGCGCTCCTCCGCCTCGGCCTGCTCACGGGTCTGGACGACGTCCATCGGCGCGCATCTTGAACCATCGGGCGCCGTTCGCGTATATCCGGTCGGGATGCGCCATCTCAAGACCAGCCTCGCTCTCGGCCTGATCCTGGCCCTGGCCAGCGCCCCCTCACTCGCCGCCGACCAGAGCGTCCAGGCCACGCCGAACAACACGTTCAGCCCGCGGACCGTAACCGTGAACGTGGGCGACACGGTCACGTGGACCAACGGCGGCGGCCTCCACAACGTGAAGTTCGACGACGGCTCGTTCGAGGAGCCGTCAGAGCCGAGCTTCTCGTCGTGGAGCGTGAAGCGCACGTTCGACGCGGCGGGCGAGTTCAGGTACTTCTGCGAGGAGCACGGGGCCGCCGGCGGGTCCGGCATGTCGGGGACGGTGGTCGTCCAGGGGGCGCAGCCGCCCCCGCCGCCGCCAGGGGGGACGGGCGACACGACCCCGCCCGACATCGACGATCTGCGGGTGGTCCCGTCGCGATTCTGCAACCGCAAGACGAGCAAGTGCAAGCGCACCGGCGCGCGGATCAGGTTCTCCATCGACGAGGACGCGAGCGTCAGCGGCCGGATCGTCCGTCGCCGCGACAACAAGCGCGTGGGCAAGCTCTCGATCACCGCCGAGGCCGGCGAGAACTCGCTCGCCTTCTCCGGCAAGGGCCTGGCCCTGGGCCGCTACCGGCTCGAGCTGACCCCGCGCGACGCGGCGGGCAACAAGGCCTCGAAGCCGACCCGCGCGAACTTCACGGTCGCGACCAGCCGCTAGGCGATCTCGTCCACGTGGCGGATGTTCGCGGCGTCGTCCTCGTCGGCCGAGGGCTCGCCGCCGAACCAGGCGTCGAGGATCTCCTCGAGCAGCGCCTCGCTCGTCGTGCGCAGCGACAGCGCCAGCACGTTCGCGTCGTTCCACCTCCGGGCGCCGCGGGCGGTCTCGGCGTCGCCGCAGAGCGCGGCCCGGACGCCGTCGACCTTGTTCGCGGCGATCGACGCGCCGGTGCCGGTCCAGCAGCAGACGATGCCCTGCTCGGCCCGCCCGTCCGCCACGTCGCGCGCCGCGGCCTCGCTGGCCCAGGCCCAGTCGGGC
>JALZEZ010000111.1 GCA_030861775.1 Actinomycetota bacterium | reverse complement strand
GGGCTCCGCCGCGCCGGCCGCCGCCCCGCACGCGGCGCAGAGCGGTGGGGCGAGCGGGGCGAGCAGGGAGGCCAGGCGCATGGGCCGAGCCTCCCAGGCCGCGCGTTACACGTGGGTCACGAGTGCAACGATTGGCGCGCGTGCCGCTCGCCGCCGACCACCCGCAGCTCCACTGGACCCTCGAGGCCGGGCCGCTCCTCGCACTGGCGCTGGGCGTCTTCCTCTATGTGCGCCGTTTCCGTGCCGCCCGAAGAGAGGCGGGCGGGCGCGGCGCGGGCCCCCTCCAGGCGGCCGCGTTCGGGGCCGCGATGGTCGTGCTCGCCGCGGCCCTGATCTCGCCGCTCGACCGCCTCGGCGAGGACTACCTCTTCTCCGCCCACATGGCCCAGCACATCCTGCTCGGCGACATCGGCCCGCTGCTCGTGCTGCTCTCGCTCTCGCGCGTGATCATGCGCCCGGCAACCCGCCGGCTGCACGGGCTCGAGCGGCGGCTCGGCCCGCTCGCGAGCCCGCCGGTGTTCATCGCGCTCTGGCTCGGCCTGGTCTACGTCTGGCACGTCCCGGCGCTCTACGTGGGGGCGATCGACCACGCCCCGCTGCACGCCCTCGAGCACGTCACGTTCTTCAGCGCCGGCCTGCTGGTCTGGTGGCCGCTCATCCAGCCCGTGCCGATGCGCAGGAAGCTCACCGGCATCGCGCCGTTCGCGTACATCTTCAGCGCGAAGGTCGGGCTCGCCGCGCTGGGCATCTACCTCACCTGGTCCAGCGGCCTCGCGTACGACCACTACGGCGAGGTGCCGCGCATCTGGGGGCTGGACCCGATCGAGGACCAGAACGTCGGCGGGGCGATGATGATGGTCGAGCAGTCCGTGGTGCTGGTGATCGTGCTCGCCGTCCTGTTCGTGCGGATGCTGACCCAGTCGGAGGAGGACGAGCGGCGGCGCGAG
Source organism: Actinomycetota bacterium (assembly GCA_030861775.1). Classification (GTDB taxonomy): domain Bacteria; phylum Actinomycetota; class Thermoleophilia; order Solirubrobacterales; family Thermoleophilaceae; genus AC-37. Next base: position 7,999 of record JALZEZ010000111.1, on the reverse strand, counting down.
CGGCTCGAGGACGCGGCCGCGGCGTGAGCGAGCTGCTCGAGCGCCTAGGCGTCGAGCGCCCGGTGGTCCAGGCCGGGATGGGCGGCGGCCTCTCGCGCGCGCGGCTGGCGGCGGCCGTGTCGGAGGCGGGCGGCCTGGGCACGATCGGGATCCTGCCGCCGGATGGGCTGCGCGCCGAGATCGCCGCGGCCCGCGAGCGCACCGATCGCCCGGTGGCCGTGAACCTGCTGCTTCCCTTCGCGCGCCGGGCGCACGCCGAGGCCGCGCGCGACGCTGACGTGGTCGTCACCTTCTGGGGCCGGCCGCGGCGACCGGCCGACCGACCCTGGCTCCACCAAGCGGGTAGCCTCCGTGAAGCCGTCGGCGCACGCGGGGAGGGCGCCGACGGCGTGATCCTCCAGGGCGTCGAGGCCGGCGGGCACGTGCGGGGGGAGCTCCCGGCGCTCGAGCTCCTGGCGATCGTTCGGAGAGAGATCCCGCCCCCTTACCCGCTGCTGTTGGCCGGGGGCATCTCCGACCGCACAGGCGTGGAGGCGGCCCTCGACGTCGGCGCCGACGCCGCCGTGCTCGGCACCCGCTTCCTGATGACGCCCGAGAGCGACGCCCACCCGCTCTACCGCGAGCGCCTGGTCGCGGCGCGCGAGACGCTCCTTACGGAGCTGTTCGGCATGGGCTGGCCGGCGAAGCACCGGGTGGTGGAGAACGAGGCGACCCGGCGCTGGCTGGCCCGCGAGCCGCGCGGCCCGGTGGCCGTTCGCGCCCTCAACCGCATCACGGCGCCGCTGGCGTCGCGCACGCCGGTGCGCGTGCAGGAGGCCCTCCTGGCGCGTCAGAGCGCCCGTGTGCCGCTCTTCGCGCCGGTCGCGCCCACCACCGGCCGCCCGGCGACGCTCCTCGAGACTGCCCCGCTGTACGCCGGCGAGACGGTCGCCCGCATCGACGACATCCGTCCGGCCGGCGACATCGTCCGCGAGTTGGCACCGTAACCCTGCAACCTCGGGGCCTCTGGCTCGTTTATCCCCATGGAGGCGCTGCGCGCGCCGAGCGCAGGAATGCGCGCACGGACGGGTCGCATGGAAGCGGCCGATGGACCCCGCCAGGGACGGCGGGGTTTCGTCGTTAGAGGCCCAGCTCGTCCAGCGGCCGCATGGCCTCGACGATGCCGCCGCGACCGATGATCGCGCCGATCGCGATCGTGCCCGGCGCCACCTCGGTGCCGGGGAAGACGATCGTGTCGCGCAGGGCGCAGCCGTCGCCGATCCGGCAGCGGTCGCCGATCGCCACCGGGCCCATCAGGCGCACGCCGGAGCCGATGTCCACGTCGTGGCCCACCCACACCGGCGGGTCGCCGTCGGTCTCCCCCGTCACCTCGATCCTCAGCTTCCCCTCGAGCGCGTCCCACGTCCCCTGCCGCAGCTCCGCCAGCGAGCCCACGTCGTTCCAGTACTCGGTGGTCTCGTGGATGTGGAAGGGGACGTCGTTCTCGAGCAGCGCCGGGAAGACGTCGTTGGCCCAGTCGGCGAATGGGGCCTCGGGGAAGTAGTCGAAGATCTCCGGGCTGAAGCAGTAGATCCCGCAGTTGCCGAGGTGCGAGAGCGCCTCCGCCGGGTCCGGCTTCTCCTGGAAGCCCTGGATCCGCCCCTCGGAGTCGTGGATGACCACTCCGTACTCGCGCGTGTCGTCCACGTGCTTGACGGTCAGCGTGGCGATCCCGCCGGCCGAACGGTGGCGCTCCACCAGCGCGTTCAGGTCCACGTCGGTCAGGGCGTCGCCGGAGACGACGACCACCGGGTCGTCGCCGAAGAAGTCCGCCACGTTGCGGACCCCGCCCGCGGTCCCGAGCAGCTCCTCCTCGAAGCGGTACTCGATCCGGTCGCCGAAGTAGCCGCGCACCGCGTCCGGGAAGTAGTGGAGGTTCGAGATCACCTGGTCGAACCCCTGGCGCCCGAGCAGGCCCAGGATGTGGGCCATCACGGGCCGGTCGAGGACCGGCACCATCGGCTTGGGTATCTCGTAGGTGAGCGGACGGAGCCTCGTGCCGAGGCCGGCCGCGAGGACCATCGCCTTCATAGGGCGGGCGAGGCTAGCGGACGGGCCCCGCGGCGCGGCTCAAGGGCGGTCGATCCGCTCGCAGCGGCGTAGCCGGTCCGAGCGGTCGGCCTTCACGCGGTCGCGGCCGGCGCCGCAGTCGACGATCTCCGAGCGGCCGTTGCGGGCGTAGAGACGGTCGTTCCCCGCCCCGCCCTGGTAGCGGTTGCGGCCGCGCCCGCCGATCACCCGGTCGTCGCCGGGGCCGCCGTCCACCGAGTCGTCGCCGGGGCCGCCGTCGACCAGGTCGGCGCCGTCGCCGCCCTCGATCCGGTCGGCGCCGCGGTTGCCGTGGACACAGTCGTCGCCGGCCAGGCCGAACAGCACGTCGGCGTCCTCGCGGCCCTGGATCAGATCGCCGGCGCTCGTGCCGGTCAGGATGTCGATCCCCCTGCGGCCCGCCACCACGTTCTGGCAGCGGCCGGGCGCGAGCAGGTCGTGGATGGTGGCCGTGTCGACGTGCCGGCGCAGGCGGGCGCCCCGCGCGTTCGACAGCTCGATCCGGAACTGCTCGTCGGGCTCGAACAGGCGGTCCCCGAGTGCGGCGATCTCGATCGTCGCCGAGGTCTCCCCGGCCGGGATCGTCAGCGTGCCGCGGCGCCCGGTGTAGTCCAGGCGGCGCTCGGCGGTGCCGTCGCCGGTGACGAAGTCGACCGTGACCGGGGATCCGGAGGGCTGGTCGAGGGTGACCGTGAACGGGACGAAGCCGCCCTCCACGCCGCTGCCACCCGTGATGTCCATCAGGGGGAGAGCCACGGCGGGAGCCGTGGAGCCGTCGTCGTCCGGCGGCGGCGCCGGGGCCGGGGCCGGGGCCTGGATGCGTGCGACCGCCATCACGTACCCCTCCGGGATGCCCGAGACGGCGAGAAGCAGCTTCCCGTCCGGCTGGAGCGTCAGGTCGTCCTGAGACACGACCGGGCCGGGATAGGTGCCGATCCCCCCGTCGCCGAAGGTCGGATCGAGCGCGCCGGAGACGGTCAGCTTCGCGACCGCGTAGTCGTGCCGCTCGCCGTCCACGACGGAGCCCGAGACGGCGTACCCGCCGTCCGCGGTGGCCGCGATCGAGGCTCTGCCCCCGAGGTCGAGGAACCGCCGCCCGCCGGAGCCGAAGCCGGCGTCCTCGCGACCCGGCGCGTCGAGCTTCAGCAGTGCCTTCTGGAAGCCGCCCTCGTGCGCGCGCGCTCCGGCGAGCAGCAGCCCGCCGTCCGGGGTGGCGACCGCGTCGCTCGCGAACCCGGGCGTGCCCATGTACGCGGTGACGAGGCCGGTCCCGTCGGGGCCGAAGGTCTCGTCGCGCGAGCCGTCGGGACCGAGCGCGAGGGCGGCGAACCCGGAGCTCGCCGTGCGATCCGAGGTCCCGGCGAGGATCGCCCGATCGCCGCGGAGCACGATCGCCGCGACCTCCTCGCGGTCGCCCGGGAGGTCCTCGAGGACCAGGCCGTCCCCCGAGAACGACTCGTCGAAGCTCCCATCGGGGTCCAGGCGCGCCGCGGCGAACCGGTGCCCGCCGTGGCCCGCGACCAGGATCCGCCCGTCGGCCTGGAGAGCGACGGCGGTGACGGTGCTGAACGCGGCGTCGGGTCCGTAGTCGAACTGCACCCGGCCGCCGTCGCCGAACGTGGGGTCGAGGACCCCCTCGGGCGTCAGGCGATACAGGATCGCGTCGCCCAGCTGGTCGGGGTGCCGGGTGCCGGAGACGACGATCTTCCCGTCGGGCTGGATCGCCACCGGCCCGACGAGCCCGCCGAGGGCTGAGAACCGGCCGTCGCCGCCGCCGAACGTCATGTCGCGCTGGCCGGACGCTGTGAGCCGATGTACGTGGAGGTTGACGTCACCGCCGACGTTGTGGCCCGCGACGATGATGCCCCCGTCGGGCTGGAGCGCCATCCGAGCCCGCTCCGACTCGGCCAGGGTCGTGGCCACGCCGCCCTCCCCGAAGGTCGGGTCGAGGTCGCCGTCGGCCGCAAGGGCGGCCGGGCTCGTCAGGGCGAGGCAGGCGAGTGCCGCCGCGATCGACGTCCGTGTCCGTCGCAGCACGCTTCCAGCATGGGAGAGCGCCGAGCGCGTGTCAAGCGCTCGGCGCCCAGGTGTGCAGGTACGCGGCCTGCGCGTCGGTGAGCCGGTCGACCTCGGCGCCGAGCGACTCGAGCGCCAGCCGGGCCACCTCGCGGTCGATCTCCTCCGGCACGGGATGGACGCCCGGGGGGAGGTCGCCGCGCACCAGCCGCTCCACGGCCAGGGCCTGGGTGGCGAAGCCCACGTCCATCACCGAGGGCGGATGCCCCTCGCCGGCGGCCAGGTTCACGACCCGCCCCTCCGCCAGCAGGTGCAGACGCCGCCCGTCGCCCAGCGCGTGCTCGGCCACCAGCGGGCGCACTTCGCGAGTGGACTCGGTCAGCTCGGCCAGGGCGGCCTTGTCGATCTCCACGTCGAAGTGGCCGGCGTTGGCCAGGATCGCGCCGTCCTTCATCGCCTCGAAGTGCGGGCGGGTGAGCACGTCGCGGGTGCCCGTGGCGGTGACGAACACGTCGCCCTCGCGCGCCGCGTCGAGCGCGGGCATGACCCGGTAGCCCTCCATCGCCGCCTCCAACGCGGCCAGCGGATCGACCTCGCACACGATCACCTGCGCGCCGAGCCCCGCCGCCCGCAGCGCGATCCCGCGCCCGCAGCCGCCGAAGCCGAGCACGACCACCGTGCGTCCCGCGAGCAGCACGTTGGTCGCGCGCAGGATCCCGTCGAGCGTGGACTGGCCGGTGCCGTAGCGGGTGTCGAACAGCCGCGCCGTGCGCCCCTCGTTGACCGCGATGACGGGGAACGGGAGCCCCGCCGCCCGCAGCCGGATGACCCCGGTGGCGGTCTCCTCGGTCCCGCCGAGCACGTCCCCCTCGACCCGCAGCGCGAGGTCCGCCCCGTCGTCCATCGTCACCCGCGGGCCCGCCGCGAGCACCGCGTCGATGTTGCTCTCGTACGAGCGCGCCTCGGCGTGCACCTCGACGCCGTCGGCCTGGAGCGCCTCAGCGACGTCGGGCTGGGTGGAGAGCGGGTTGGCGGCGCACAGGGCGACCCGCGCGCCGCCCGCGATCAGCACCTGCACGAGGTTCGCCGTCTCGGCGGTCACGTGCAGGCAGGCGCCCACCACCAGCCCCGCGAAGGGGCGCTCGGCGGCGAAGCGCTCGCCCACGCCTCGCAGCACGGGCATGTGAGCGCCGGCCCACTGGACCCGCGCGCTGGCGATGCCTAGTACCGGTAGTGGTCCGGCTTGTACGGCCCCTCGACCGGCACGCCGATGTAGGCCGCCTGGTCCGGCCGCAGCTCGGTGAGCTTCGCGCCCAGCGCCGCGAGGTGCAGGCGCGCGACCTTCTCGTCGAGGTGCTTCGGCAGTACGTACACCTGCTTCTCGTACTCGTCGTTGCGGGTGAACAGCTCGACCTGGGCGATCGTCTGGTTCGTGAACGAGCTCGACATCACGAAGCTCGGGTGCCCGGTGGCGTTGCCGAGGTTCAGCAGCCGGCCCTCGGAGAGCACGAGCACCGCGTGGCCGTCCGGGAAGCGCCACTCGTCGACCTGCGGCTTGATGTTGATCCGCTCGATGCCCTGGAGCTCCGCCAGCCCGGCCATGTCGATCTCGTTGTCGAAGTGGCCGATGTTCCCGACGATGGCCTGGTGCTTCATGCGGGCCATGTGGTCGGCGGTGATGATGTCCTTGTTGCCGGTGGCGGTCACGAAGATGTCCGCCGTCTCGACCACGTCGTCGAGTGTGACCACCTCGTAGCCCTCCATCGCCGCCTGGAGCGCGCAGATCGGGTCGATCTCGGTGATCAGCACGCGCGCGCCCTGGCCGCGCAGCGACTGCGCGCAGCCCTTGCCCACGTCGCCGAAGCCGCAGATCACCGCGACCTTGCCGGCGATCATCACGTCGGTCCCGCGGTTGATGCCGTCGATCAGCGAATGGCGGCAGCCGTAGATGTTGTCGAACTTGGACTTGGTGACCGAGTTGTTGACATTGATCGCCGGGAACAGCAGCTCCCCGTTGACCTGCATCTGGTAGAGCCGGTTCACGCCGGTCGTGGTCTCCTCGGTGACGCCCTTGATGCCCTCGGCGATCTTGGTCCAGCGCTTGTCGTCCTCCTCCAGCGAGCGCTGGAGCAGGCTCAGCACGACCTGGAACTCCTCGGACTCGGCGCCCGCCGGGTCCGGCACCGCGCCGGCCTTCTCGTACTCGACGCCCTTGTGGACGAGCAGGGTGGCGTCGCCGCCGTCGTCGAGGATCATGTTCGGCCCGCCGCCGTCGGGCCAGCGGAGGGTCTGCTCGCAGCACCACCAGTACTCCTCGAGCGTCTCGCCCTTCCAGGCGTAGACGGGGACGCCCTGGGGCTCGTCGGGGGTGCCGTTCGGCCCGACGACCACCGCGGCGGCGGCGTGGTCCTGGGTGGAGAAGATGTTGCAGCTCGCCCAGCGCACCTCGGCGCCGAGCTCGACCAGCGTCTCGATCAGCACGGCGGTCTGGACGGTCATGTGCAGCGATCCGGTGATGCGCGCGCCGGTGAGCGGCTTGCTCGAGCCGTACTCCTCGCGCATGGACATCAGGCCGGGCATCTCGTGCTCGGCGAGGCGGATCTCCTTGCGGCCGAACTCGGCCTCGCCGAGGTCGGCGACCTTGAAGTCGAGCTTGGCGGCGGTGTCGGCGGTGAGGGTGGTGGTCACGCGGTGTCTCCTAGTCGGTCGTGGTCAGCTCGCGAGGGCCAGCAGGCGCTGGTGCTTCTCCTGCTCGAAGCGCAGCCAGTCGCCCGTGTCGACGCCTTCCGGCTGCTCCGGCTTCGCCTCGAACCAGCTCGCGAGCGCCTCCTCCAGGCCGTCCTCGCCCCGCATGCGCTGGGCGAAGGCGATGTCGGAGAGCGTGCAATCGAACCGGGCCAGCAGCTCGCGCAGCGTCCTGAGGCGCTGCAGCTCGCCCGGTCCGTACACGCGGTAGCCGGAGCCGTTCCTCGGCGGCTCGACGAGCCCGACCCGCTCCACGTAGCGGAGCATGCGCGGCGACCAGCCGGTCGTCGCCGCCGCCTGATGAATGGTCAGCCCGTCGATGGGCACAACCTTAGCACGATCGTGTCAAGGTTGGCCGGCGAGCCGCCGCTTCAGGGCCTCGATCGCCTCGACGGGCGTCGGGTCCACCCCCCGCAGCAGGGCCAGGTGCACGCTCGTGAGGTCGCCGAGCAGGACCAGCGAGAGGACGCGCTCGACCGGCGAGTCGCCGCGCGCCAGCACCCGGTGGCTCACGACGCCGGCCTCCTGGAGGGTCTCGGCGGTCACGTCCAGGCGGCGGCGCAGGCGGGCGTCGAGGCCGTCGTCGTCGAGGAAGACCGCCGCGAAGCGGGCGCCGTCCCCGTCCCCGTAGCCGACCACCTCGTTGTGGTCGGCCTCGGGGAGCTCCGCGGCGAAGGCCGGGACCTTCGCGTTCTCGTTGAGCTGGGTCTTCCAGCGGTTGGCGGGCGCGGCGGTCGAGCCGGCGCCGTGGATCACGGCGATCCGGTCCCTCAGCGCCTCCGCCAGCGCACGGGCGCCGCTGTCGTCGGCCGCGATCGCGCGCAGGGTCTCCGCCGCGGACTCGATCTCCGAGCGGAGGGATGGCGCCGCTCCGCAGGCCGCGGCGCACTCCAGCGCCGCCACGGTCATGTACACGACCGCCGCGCGCGGCTGCATGCCGGAGGGGATGCCGATCACCGGCACGCCGTCGTCGCGCGCCAGGCGGGCCAGCTCGCCGCCGGTGGTCAGCGCGACGCGCGGGGCGTCGAGGGCGCGCGCCGCCTCGTAGGCGGCGAGGGTCTCCTCGGTGTCGCCCGAGTAGCTCGCGCACAGGACGAGCGAGTCGGCGCCGGCCCAGGGGTCGAGGCCGTAGCCGCGGACGGTGCGGATC
>JALZEZ010000015.1 GCA_030861775.1 Actinomycetota bacterium | reverse complement strand
GACCCGGACGCCGGGGCGGCCGGCGACGAGGCGGCGTACGTGGCCCGTATCGGCCAGCTCACGGGCCGGCTCCCGCCCCCGCCGCCGCAGGCCCCGCCCCCACCCCCTCCGGGCCCGCCGCCGAACTGGTACCCGGACCCGTCGGGCCGCTTCCGGCTGCGCTACTGGGACGGCTACTCGTGGACGGGCCACACGGCCTGACCGCCCGCCGGCATCACGGCTCGACGTCCGGCGTCACGAACGTGGTCCAGTCGACGACGCCGCGCTGGACGAGCGCGCGCGGGTGGGCGCTGGGGCCGACGCAGGCCGAGTCGAGTGCGCCGTCGAGGGCCAGGGTGGCGCCGAAGGCGAGCCCGGACGGGTACTGCGGCCAGTCGCGCAGCAGCGCGAGCACGCAGCCGTAGACCCGGAGGCGGGCCGGGCCGGCGTAGACCCGCATGGTCGGGTACGACGCCGCCTTCACCTGGGGCGCGTCCGAGCTCACGCGCAGCTCCCAGTAGCCGAGCGCGGTGATCGGTGCCGCCGCGGCCAGCGTGTACGCACCCTGGCTGGCCTGGTTGAAGGCGGTCACCAGCGCGGCCGGCGCGGTAGTGCCGGAGAGGTGGCGGGTGTTGGCGGAGGGGAGCTGGAACAGGTACTGCGAGGTCTTCGCGTCGAACACCCGCAGCGCGTTCGTCGCCGGCTGCACGCGGTAGAGCCGCGGGGCCAGGCCGTCCTCGTCGGCGCTGTTGTCGAGCAGCCACGTCTTCACGCTCGTCACCGCCGGGCTCTTGCCCAGCGGGTGGCCGGCCGTGGCGAACTTCGGCGCGAGCGTGGCGAGCCCCTGCGGCGTCAGGTACTGCTGGTCGGACGGCGGCAGCGTGAACAGGGGGGTCCCCTCGGCGAGCCCCACCTCGGCGTTCACCAGCAGCGCTCCCTGGAGGGTGCAGTCGCTGAAGTCCGCGCCCTGGAGAAGCGAGCCCTCCAGCGAGAGCGCCTGGCCGCTCGCGCCGCGGCCGGCGACGCAGCGCGCGAAGCGCGCCTGGATCAGGACGCAGTTGCTCAGGTCCGCCCCCGAGAGATATGCCTGGGTGAAGTCGGTCCCCGTGAGGAGGCTCCCCGCCAGCACGGCGCCGCCGAGGTCGGCGTGGTCGAGCGTCGCCGGGCTCGCGTACCACTGGACGCCGCGGAGGTCCGCGCCGGCGAGACCGGCGCCCGGCGCCTTGGTGCCCTGGCAGGTCGCGCCGATGAGCGTGGCCGGGGCCTGTCCCGCCAGGAGGACGTCGATCGACTGGGCGGCGTTCACGGTGAGGACGTACACGCCGGCCGGGTCCGCGACCTCCCAGCGGCGCCCCTTCTGGATCGCGGTGACCGGGGCCTCCGGCGAGAGCGTGATGCCCTTGACCGCGAACGCGTCGAGCAGGTCCTTCTGCGGGTAGAGGTGGCCGTCGAGGCCGGCGGCGAGCGTCCCCGCGAGCGAGAAGAGGAACGAGTTGGCCCCGAGCTGGGCCCGCGTCAGGTCGGCCTGCGAGAGGTCCGCCCGGGCGAGGCAGGCGCCCTGTGCCCTGATCCCGGGCATCTGAGCGCCGCGCAGGCTCGTCCCGATCGCGACCGCCCCGGTGAGCGTGGCGCCGTCGAGCTGGGCGCCGTCGAGCCGCGCGCCGGACAGGATCGCGCCGCCGGCCAGCGCCCGCGTCAGGACGAGGTTGCGCAGGTCGGCGCCGGTGAAGTCGCCGACGCCGAGGTTCGCGCCGGCGCAGTTCAGCCCCGGCTTGTGCTCGCCGCCGAGGGCCGCGCCGCGCGCCGAGCAGCCGGTGAGCACGATCCCGCTGGCGCTGGCCGGGACGCCCCACGCCACGCCGTCGAGGGTGGCCCCGGTCAGGTCCGCCTCGTCCAGGACCGCGCCGTTGCACGTGACCCCGGTCAGTGTGGCTCCCTGGAGCTTCGCCCCGGTGAGCTTGGCGCCGGCGCCGAAGGCCACGCCGTCGAGCCGCGCCCGGGTGAGCACCGCCTTGCTGAGGTCGATCCCGGCCAGGTCGCCCGCCAGGTACACGTCGCTCAGGTCGCCGCCCGGGCAGCCCTTCGCCTGGAGGATCGCGTCGAGCGACGGCGTCACCTGGACCGGGGCGAACGCGTCGAGGGTCTGGTTGCTCGAGTTGACGGTCAGGATCGGGCTCTGGCCGCCGACCTCGTACACCACCGTCGCCGGCCCGTCCGGGGTCTTCACCTGCAGTCGCTGCCCGAGCGGGTTGCCGCCCAGCAGCACCGGCACAGCCTGGGCGGGATCGGCCGTCAGGAGGAGCCACCCGAGGCTCTCCTTGAACCCGATCCAGAGCCGGTTCCCGAGCTGGATCCGGAACGTGCCGTCGCCCTGCGCGTAGAGGATGCAGCGCTCGACGTCGCCGACAGCGGTGGCCGCCATCGCCGGGAACTGCTCGGCCTGGGCTCGGGGGGACCACGCGGTGACGTAGCGGCCGCCCGTCGTCGAGCCGAAGGCGACCTTGCCTGCGAAGCGCCCGGGCCCGGCGCCCACTACCGCTGGAGCTCGGCCGGGGCGGTCGACCGCTTGAACTCCACCTGGGCCAGCACCGAGACGTAGCCCTCCTGGACGCTGAGCTGAGCGTGCTCGAACAGGAAGTGGAAGCCCTGCATGATCGGCAGCGGCACGCCCGTCTTCGTGCCCATGTCGGTGAGGAGCTTGTCGTAGGCGGGCTCGCCGGCGTTCGGCCAGATCCAGTCGCCGAAGTCCTTGCTGTCGAACTTCGGGACCGTGGTCGAGACGAACGTCGCGTCCGCCTTGACCGGGTGGAAGTCGAACATCAGCGTCTGGGCGCTGCCGGTCACCCCCAGCGACAGGTTCCCGAGGATGTCGGTGCGGACGAGCTCGAAGACCAGGTTCGGCGGATCGGCGTCGCCGTTCTGGATCGTCAGCTTGAAGTCCAGGTCGTGCCGCACGACCATCCCCATGGCCTGAGTCACCCGCTCGATCGCGGCGTACTGGGCGGTGCCGACCTTGGCGATGCCGAGGTCCTCCTCGAGGTCCGCCTTGGAGAGGTAGTTGTTCCCGTCGATCCCGGCGAGCTTCGCGAACTCGGTGGTGGGGATCTGCTGCTTGAGGAGCTGCATGTTGGCCTTCGTGAACTCCCACACCGTCTGGAAGGACGTGGTCGGCGCCTGCTTCGGCGCGACGTGCGCCTGCATCGCGAACGCCAGGTACGGCTTGAACGCAGCGATCTTGGCGTAGTTCTTGACCTTGAGCACGTCGGGGTCGACGAGGTCGTCCGGGTTCACCGTGACGGTCAGCAGGCCTGCCTTGAAGAACGCCCAGTTGAGCGCGTCGAACTCGTAGCTCGACACGTACGCGCGCAGGTGATTCGCGTCGGTCGGGACCGGCGGCACCGGCAGTGCCGGCGGCGGGGTGCCCGGGTACTTCTCCCCCTTGTAGGTGACCGCGCCGGTGACGCCGATGGCCAGCCCCTGGTCGCCCGGGAAGGTCATCCCGGAGTCGCCGACCGAGAAGTCGTACGTGATGTCGGGAGTCAGGTGCCCGCTCGCCGGGATCGACTTGAACAGGGGCCCGAACAGCGCGGCCACCGGGGCTCCGAAGTCGATGGCGGCCACCGCCCCGGCGGTCGCGTCGGAGACGTGGTTGGTGAAGCAGTCCTGCTGCTCCTGCTGGATCACGCTGCCGGCCGGGACGTTCGGCACCACTCCGGACGGGGAGGCGGTCGTCCCGGCCACGCCCACCTGGTAGGCATTCGCCCCCTGGTCGTACTTGAACGCGAGCTGGAGCTGCACGGCGAGGTTCCCGAAGCGCGGCGAGTAGCCGAACGGGCCGCCGGCCTTGTCGTAGTTGTTGCAGTGCCCGCCCCTGCCGTACGAGCACTGCCACTCGTGCCAGGTCTCGCTCCAGGAGTAGTTCGCGTTGAAGTTGGCGGCCGACAGCGCGACCTGGAACTGCCCGCCGGGCTTCTGCGAGATCCCGGCGAAGGTGGGCGTGAAGCTGCTCAGGCTCCCGTTCGAGAGGTTGATCTTGATCTTCGTGTAGTCGTCGCTCCAGCCGAGCCCGGTCGTCCTGAAGTCGGGCGCGTCGATCGAGCGGCCCGGGGGCGTCAGCCGGGTGAGCGCCGTCATCAGGTCGGAGGCCAGCAGCGTCTGCCCGAAGTACGTGACCCCGACGGGGCCGATGGCCACTGTGATCGCCTGCATCGCCGCCTCCTCAGGCCGAGAGTGCGTAGACCTGGAGCCCGTCCCCGCTCCGGTACACGTCCCAGACGGCCGCTCCGTCCTTCACCTGCCAGGCGCCCTTCGGGGTGAGCACCGTCACGAACGCCTGGTTCGACAGCTTGATCTGGTGCGCCGCGAAGTCGGCCTGGACGGCCGCGATGTTCGGCGGGTCGAAGGCGGCCTCGCTCGTCAGCGGCAGCGTGAACAGCGGCGGCGTGGGCGTCCAGTGGGCGATGCCGGGCTGGGGATCGCCGTTCGGCCCGTGCAGCGTCTCGTACGTGACCGCGTACATGTTGCGCCAGATGTCGACCGCGAGCTTGCCGGCGACCACGTTCTGCGGGGTCTTCGAGAGGCTCGGGTCGGGGGTGCGGAACAGCCAGCTCCCGTCGGGCGCGTAGACGTCGAGCAGGTAGTCCGACGGCTCCGCGCCGTCGGCCTGGTGGGAGAGGACGTACACGTAGCCCTGCGCCTCGACCGCCAGGTCGAGGTAGGTGAGCTGCCGGTTGCCGAGCCCGCGGAGCGGGAACCACGACTGGCACAGCCTGACGCCGGTCTTCGCGCCCGTGGCCGGCGTGAGCTTGAGCGCCAGGCCGTGAACGCCGTCGATCACGAGCCACTGCTGGCCCGCCCTCTCCACCCGCACGGTCGGCCGGCTCAGGCGCGTGTACACCGACAGCCCGTCCTCGTCGGCGAGCACCTGCCAGGACATGCCGCGCGGGTCCGTGATCGTCCACGACGAGCCCTGCTTGACCACCTCGATCCGGGCGCTCAGCTTCGGGTCGTCGATCGCCGCCGGGTCGAACGAGAGCACGACCTGGTGCTGTGCCAGGGCCTCGATCAGCGGGTCCTTCTCCGCCTGGAAGCGCGCCGAGTCGAGCTGGGCGGCGAACGAGGAGTCGAGCGAGCACACCAGCCCGATGCCCTTCGCCTGGAGGCCGGCCTGGAGCGACTCCGGCACCTCCCCCTTGTCCAGCGCGGCCGCGACCTGCGCGGTGTCGAGGGTGAACGAGACGTTGCCGGGCGTGAAGCTCGGGACCGGGTTGCCGCTCGTGTCGAACGCCTGGACGCGGCGGTTCAGCGTCTCGAGCACCAGGATGCGCCCGTCGGGCGCGACCGCCAGCGCGGCGGGACCCTGCATCAGGCCCTCGCGGAGCCCCTCGCCCGAGACGACCAGCGCCGAGGGAGCCTGGTCGTCGGGCAGCGGCGCCGCGGGCAGCGGCAGGATCATCAGCTTGCGGTGCTTCCACGAGCATGCGATCACCGCATTGCTGGGATGGACCGCGGCGGCGTCGACGTTCTCGAGCGGGAACCTGCCCCAGCTCTTCAGGTCGCCGGCGCCCAGCCCGAACGAGGCCTGGCCGCCGTCGAGCTTCACCTGCCGGAGGTTCATCCCGCCTCCGCGCGGGTCCACGACGAAGTTCGTCTCGTCGATCTCGTTCGCCGGGTTGGTCGAGGGCGCGTACGCGATCGCCGGGCGGTTCGTCAGCCCCACGTCGGACTTGATCAGCCTCTTTCCCGGGTCGGCGAGGACCGAGAGGCTCTGGAGCGCGTAGAGCTGGGCGTTCGACGGCGGCACCGACTTGCTGTCGGGCGGCAGGTTCTGCCCCGAGGCGCGCCAGGCGTAGCCGAGCTGGAAGGCGCTGTTGTTGAGGGTCGCGTCGACGATCTCGCAGAGCGTCCCCGACGGGCCGCAGTCGAGCCCGGCGCGGGTCGTGGCGGGGGGCGGGCCGCCGGCCTGCCACACGAAGGCGCCGCCGGTGTACGCGATCCGCTCCTTGAAGACGTACTGCGTGTCGCCCGCCAGCGGCACCAGGCTCTCCGTGATCGTCTGGCTGCCGAGGTCGAGCGTGGTCCCCTTGTTGGGCTTGGCCGCCGTCCAGTCGCTCTGCCACGACCCGGCGAGCCACCCGGTCGAGCTGTAGACGCCGAACAGGACCCGGAACTGGCCGTCCGCCGGGACGTCCGCGAACTTGATCGTCACGGCGGTGCCCGCCGTGGCCTTCGGCAGCTCGCCCTTCACCACCCGGTTGGTGCCGTCCCGGTACACGAGCGTCGCGACGTAGCGGTCCGCCAGCGACGGCCAGATCGCGGTCTCGGGACGGCCCTTCTCGCCGTGGCGCGGGTCGGGGTGCAGCGTGACGCCGACGTCGATGGCCCGCGAGCAGGTCATCCGGATGGTGGCGGGCGAGGTGGCGGTCTCGATCGTGGTGATGACCATGCCCTCGACGTTCATGACCGCCGCGGCGGCCTTGAAGACCAGTCCGGCCGGCCCGAACGCGGTGGTGATCAGGCTGGCCGTGACCTGCTCGGCGAGCCACTCGCCGAACTTCTCCATCCCCTTCTGGAGGGCCATGCTGGCGACCTTGTTGGCGAGCATGACCAGGTAGTGCCAGCTCTTCGTGACCGCGGTCGCGGTGGCGAGGCCGGCGCCCGCGATCGAGAACCCGATGCCCATGAGCGCCGCGACCAAGTCCTTGTCGTTCATGAGCCGCACGAACGTCTTCGAGGCCGTGAGCTTCTGGCCGGCGACGGTGAAGAAGATCGGGACCCCGTACTGCCAGAACCCGGTCAGCAGCGCGCCGCGCCAGCTCACGTCCGGGTCCCAGTCGCTGGTGCCGAGGCTGCCGAACTTGAACCGCACGCCGGAGTGCCCCTTGAGGTTGACCTTCAGCGCGGTGGGGTCGATCGGTATCGGGATCCCCGCGATCGAGTCGACCGCACCGATCTGGTAGAGCAGCTCGGTGCTGCCCACGGGGTTCTTGTTCTCGTCGAGGAGCTCGTAGCCGACGTAGAGGGAGCGCAGGTACCAGTTCTGCGCGTCGATCGAGAAGTTGTCCGACGAGTCGAGGGTGATCGAGCCCGGCTTGAGCTGGACGCCGTGGTTCACGGTCAGGTCGTCGACGGTCCACTTGTAGGACGGCTCGTCCGACGGCGCCTCCTCCGCCTCGGCGGCGGCGCTCGCGGCGCCCACGTCCTTGACGAGCACGCTCGTGCCCGGTGTCGGCGTCCAGACCTGGGTGCTGAGGCTGAGGTCGTCGGACGCCGTGCGACAGGCGCCGGCGATCGGTGCGGCGGCGACACCCAGGACCGGCTCCGCGACGTCCCAGGAGTAGAGCTGCTGGCCCTCGCTGAACCCCTTGCCCGTGTCCTTGTCCTTGAGGTCGTAGCCGGCCTTGATGGGCTTGTCGTCCTTGTCGCGGCACTCGACCACGAACGACCAGGGGTCGTTCTGCTTCATCGACGCCGACAGCGCCTGGATCGCGTTGAACTGGTCCGGGTCGACGGCCGGGTCGGGGAAGACGTGGTCCTCCATGACCACCGCCTGGGTCGCCGGCTGGACGTTCGCGAGGCTCGGGTGGTGGACCACGAAGCCGGCGGCCGTGTCGTCCACGCCGATCATGTGCCGGGCGTGCAGCAGGACCTCGATGGCCTCGTCGTGGTCCTCGGGCACCGCCTCGACGCCGAGGGCGGCCAGCTTCCCGCTGTGGACCCGCGGCTTGTGCCTGAGGCTGCGGCGGTGGTGGTTGCGGAGCTCCTCCTCCGAGAAGCGGGCGTAGTGCTCGAAGCGGCGCCGGTAGTAGGTGCGGAGGGTCTCCTCGGGCAGGTGCAGCGACATCAGCACGCACTGGTCGAGGTGGCATTCCGGCGGCGTCGGGCGCACGACGCGGATCCAGCGGATCTCCTCCTCCTCCTCGAAGTGGTGGTCGCCGACCTCGGCGTAGTGGGTGAAGCCGAGCCTCGCCTCGTCCGACAGGAGGGCCATCGCGCGGTTCTCGGCCAGCGCGCCGGTGGGCCCCTCGGCGGCGTGGGCGCTCAGTTCGTAGTGCGACCCGTACACCTCCACGCGCAGCTCATGGGCATCGCGCGTGTGGCGCAGGTCGAAGTGGAACAGCGCCATCCAGGACCTCCAGTCCGAGTTGCGAGTCCGGCCGGCCGATCATCTGCCACCGCGGGGCGGCAAGTCAACCCCGTTGTGTGGGGAGGATCGTCGAGCGGTCGCGCGCGCTCAGTCGACCGGTGGCTCAGCAGCCGCGGTCACCGCGTCGCTCGCGGTGCTCGGCGGAGCTGCCGCCGCCCGCTTCCTCGCGTCCCTCCTCGCCTGCTTTCGCAGTCGGCGCTCGAGGACCGTCCGTTCGCGCTGGAGCTTCGCCATCGTGGTCTTTCGCTTTGAGCTCGAGGCCATGCGTGTCTGTCCCTTCCGGTGGAGTTCGTCGAACGGTCACGCTGCGCTCCGGTCTCGACGGTGCCGGCTGCCATGTGCCTCCCGGAAGCTTGGATGCTGCGAAACGCGGAAGGCGCCGAGGCAAAACTGCGAACGCTGGCGCTGAAGGTGCCGGGCATTCCGCCTGGCACGAAGCAGACACTCTATCGGCGACCACGCCCGCACCCGCCGCATTGGATGGGGCTCGCCAGGGGTATCAACCCAGACGGAGAACCCCGGCTGCTTCGGAGGGTTCGTCAGCACCGGCGCACAGACCGGGCTCGCCGGAGAGTTCGTGAGGGCGAACGCTCAGAGGTACAGGGGCACAGAGGAAAGCATCGGCAACACCGGCATCCCGTTCCTCAAGTTCCTCTCCTGCCCGGATGACCACCGGGGACGCGACGCCTCACCGCCAGGCGCCTAGCGGCCGGGCTACGGAGCGAGTGGACCTGCCCTTAGAGTCGCCGTCCGATGGCGCGGGGACCGCTTCGCATCCTGCTGGAGGGCCGCCCCGGCAGCGGCAAGACGACGGTCGCGCGTGGTCTGGCCGGACTGCTCGAGCGCGACGGCGAGCCGGTGTGCGGGATCCTTACCGACGAAGTTCGTGAGTCAGGCCGCCGGGTGGGGTTCACCGTCGAGCGACTCGGCGGGCCGCGCGAGATGCTCGCGCACGTCAGTTTCGCTGGGCCACCGCGCGTCGGCCGTTACGGCGTCGACCTCGACGCCTTGGAGCGCGTGGCGTTGCCCGCGCTGGCCGACGCGCGACGCGGATCGACGGCGATCGTCGATGAGCTCGGCAAGATGGAGCTCGCCTCGGTGGCGTTTCGCGATGCCGTGCTCGAGCTTCTCGAGCAGCCGGTTCCGGTCGTGGCGACCGCGCAGGCCGCAGGTCACCCGTTCACTCGCGAGCTGAAAAGCCGGCACGAGTTCGCGGTGGAGCGCGTCACAGCCGCGACGCGCGCCGATCTTCCCGCTCGCCTCGCCGCGCAGTTGCGTCGTGGATGATCGCGGCCGGCCAAGTTCGACGCTGGGCTGCTAGTCCACTCCGGGTCCCTGCGTTCACGAGGCAGGCAAGAAGGCGAGTGGCGGGAGCAGGATTCGAACCTGCGAAGGCTGAGCCGCGAGATTTACAGTCTCGTCCCGTTGACCGCTTGGGTATCCCGCCAAGTGATCAGGCGGGCGATTGTAGAGCCACTCTGCGGCAGCGTTCGTGCTCGAAGGGACGGCCGGGCTCGACCTCGAACTCGGCGTACTTCGGGCCGCCCAGGAGGATCCCCGAGCGGGCGCTGAGCGCCTCGCACGGGATGAACCAGCGGCGGCCGTCGCCGACCAGGACGAACAGGTAGTCGCAGCGATTGGTGTCGAAGTACTTGGCCAGGCCGTTCCAGCTCTGGTTCCCGCCGCGAGTGCAGATGCTGACCTCCCAACGGCCGGCGCGATGGCACCCGGTCGTCTTGACCTGGACCTTCACGGCCCGGTCGCCGAGATCCGCGACCAGGTCCCAGTCCGGGCTGTGGCCGATCGGGATCGCCACCGGGATGCCCCTGCTCATGAGCCATTCGACGGCGGAGTACTCGCCGAGGTTTCCCTGCTGTCGTGGGGTGAGCGGCACGAACACATGTTCGTGCACGAGGAGGACGGAACCGCCCCCAGGCCCTGCCCGAGGGCCGCGGCGCCCTAGCCCGAGTCCTTCAGCCGCTGCGCCTCGGGCAGCAGCTCGAGCTTCTTCAGCGTGGTGTTCTCGATCTGGCGAATGCGCTCGCGGGTCACGCCGAAGGCGCGGCCCACCTCCTCGAGCGTCCGCGCCTCGTGGCCCTTGAGCCCGAAGCGCATCTCGATCACCTCGCGTTCGCGCTCCGGCAGGGCGTCGAGCGCCTTGCGCACGTTCTCGCGGCGCAGGTTCTCGACCGCGACCTCGTACGGCGAGTCGGAGGCGTCGTCCTCCACGAAGTCGCCCAGCTCGGAGTCCTCCTCCTCGCCGATCGGCTTCTCGAGCGAGACCGGGAGCTGCGCCAGCCGCTGGATCTCCTTGACCTCGCGCACGTTCAGCTCGAGCGACGAGGCGATCTCCTCGGGGGTCGGCTCCCGCCCCAGCTCCTGCACGAGCTGGCGCTCGACGTGGACCACCTTATTCAGCTTCTCGACCATGTGGACCGGGATGCGGATCGTCCGCGCCTTGTCGGCGATCGCCCGAGTCACGGCCTGGCGGATCCACCAGGTGGCGTAGGTCGAGAACTTGTAGCCGCGCCGGTAGTCGAACTTCTCGACCGCGCGGATCAGCCCGAGCGAGCCCTCCTGGATCAGGTCCAGGAACGTCAGCCCGCGCCCCAGGTAGCCCTTGGCGATCGAGACCACCAGCCGCAGGTTCGCCTCGATCATGTGCTGCTTGGCGGCCATGTCGCCGCGCTCGATGCGCTTGGCCAGGGAGACCTCTTGGTCGGCGCTGAGCAGCTCGACCTTGCCGATCGACCGCAGGTAGAGCCTCAGCGAGTCGAGGCTGGGCTCGACGGTGAGGTCGATCTCGGGCTTCTTGGGCGGGTCGCCCTCGGCCTTGTCCGGGTCAGGCTCGGCCGGCACCCACTCGGTGCGCGAGCCGTCGCGCGAGACGATGTCGATGCCCTGCTCGCTCAGGTGCGCGCGCAGCTCGCGGAGCTGCTCCTTGGTGACCTCGACCTCCTCCAGGCAGGCGGCCAGGTCCTCGACGGCAAGCAATCCCTTCTCGCGGGCCTCGGTCAGCAGCGGCCGGAGCTCGTCGATCTCCCCGAAGGCTCCCTCCTGACGTTCGGCGAGAAGGGTCCCGTCGTCCTTTGTCTGCACCGTCGCTCCCCAGTCCGCTCCGTCGCCCCCAGCGACGTCGCCTTTGCGAGTCCGACCGGCGCCAGCACCGGCCTCTCGGCCAACATACATGCGCGCTCCCCGATTCGCCAGCGGATTTAGCGCCGATATCGTCATCCCATGAGATGAGCGACGGCAGCCGACTTCTCGCCCCCCTCCCGAGCGACGTCCAGGCGCGCCGCCCCGTCACCCATCTCAGCCTCTCGCGCGTGGGCGTGACCGGCGTCAGCAAGGTCATCCGCATCGGCGCCGGCGAGACCGAGCAGCTCTTCTACGCCGAGCTCGACTGCTTCGTGGACCTCGGCCCCACCCAGAAGGGCGCGCACATGTCGCGCTTCGAGGAGGTGGTCGAGGAGGCGATCGACGAGGTCGTGCTGGGCGAGGCCTTCAAGGCCGAGACGCTCGCCGCCCACATCGCCGAGCGCGTGCGCGACCGCCAGGGCGGCCTGCGCGCCGAGGTGACCATCGCGGCCCGCTACCCCGAGAACAACAGCGCGCCGGTCTCCGGCATCCGCACCCAGTCGATGTATCGGCTGTACGGCTCGGCCGTCGCCTCCGAGCGCGGCACCCGGCGGCTGGTCGGTGTCGAGGCCCAGGGGATGACCGCCTGCCCGTGCGCGCAGGAGATGGTGACCGAGCGCTCGCGCGAGCGGCTCTCCGAGCAGGGCTTCGACGACGGCGAGATCGAGCGCATCCTCGAGGCCGTCCCGGTGGCCACCCACAACCAGCGCGGGATCGGCACGCTGTTCGTGGGCTGCCCCGAGGCCTGCGACACACCGATCGAGGCGGGCGACCTGCTGCGCATCGTCGAGGACTCGATGAGCTCCGAGATCTACGAGCTGATGAAGCGCCCGGACGAGGTCGAGGTGGTCGAGAAGGCGCACCGCCGCCCGCGCTTCGTCGAGGACTGCGTCCGGGAGATGGTGCGCATGGCGGTGGACGAGCTCGACTCGCTCGGCGACGACGTCTTCATCCTCGCCCGCCAGCGCAACCTGGAGACGATCCACCAGCACGACGTCGTGGCCGAGCGCCACGGCCTGCTCGGCGACCTGGCGCGCGAGATCGCCGGCGAGGACCCCGGCGCGCGGCACGTCGGGCTGCGCGAGTGGCTCGAGGGCGCCTAGTCGTCCAGAACCTCGGGCGGGTGGTCACGATCGGCGCAGGCGGGCCGATCACACGGGGCATGGAAGACCACGCTGCCGCCACCCAGAAGTCCATCGGCCTGTCGCAGGACGCCGCCATCGTGCTGGCCCTCGCCGACACCGCCGTCCCATTCGCCTGCTCGCCCGAGGACGAGGCCGAACGCTGGGTCCGCGTGATGCGGATGCACGGCTGGGTCGGCGCCACGCTCCAGTCGCTCGGCGTGGGCGAGGCTCCGCTCGAGACCGCCGCCCAGCCGCGTTCCGTGCGCCTGCTCCGCCGCCGCCCGCTCGGCGAGGACGTCGTCGAGATGGTGACCGAGGCCGCCCGCGGGTTCGCCCAGGGGCGGAAGGCGAACGCGGTCTGCACCGTGGACCTCCTGTTCGCCTGCTTCGAGGTCTACGGCAAGACCTTCGACCGCGCCCTCTACATCCGCGGCACCACGCGCGACGAGCTGCTCGAGTGCCTGCCCGAAGGCGCCGAGGCCGGGGTCGCCGGCTAGCCCGGCGGCGCCGCCCGGTCGAGCCGCGCCTGCTGGGCCACCTCCGCGACGCGCTCGCGTGCGGCATCGATCCGGCGCCGGAAGTTCAGGAAGTAGTCCGCGCCGGAGACGAGCGTGGCCGCGATCGCCACGTAGACCAGCGCCTGCACCCACCAGTCGCCGGTGTCGTGCGCGGCGATCAGGGCCAGTATCGCGACGACTTGGGTCACGGTCTTGACCTTGCCGAGCACGCTGGCCGGGATCACCACCCCCTGAGCGCCGGCGGCGATCCGCAGGCCGCTGACCGCGAACTCGCGCGCGATGATGACCATCGCCACCCAGGCGGCCACGCGCTCGAGGCTGACCAGCGAGATCAGCGCGGCGGCGATCAGCAGCTTGTCGGCGATCGGGTCCATCACCTTGCCGAACGTGGTCTCCGCGCGGCGCGAGCGCGCCAGGTAGCCGTCGAGCCCGTCGGTCAGGGCGGCGACCGCGAACACCGCCGCGGCGAGCCACTTGGCGCTGGGGGTGGCGTCCAGGAGGGCCACGACCAGCACCGGCACGAGCAGGATCCGCAACAGCGTGAGGGTGTTCGGCACGTTGAGGGGGAACACGCGTAGCTGAGGCTACCTGCGGGCCACGTACTCGATCGCCGCTGTGGAGCCGAGCGGGCCGAGCGGCGAGACCGTCGCCGCCAGCACCGGCCAGGGGAACACGCGGCGGCGGCAGCCCTCGAACACGAGCAGGCAGAGCGCGATCCAGCCGAAGCCGTGCGTCCAGCCGAGCACGGTCTTCGCGTCCTCGTCGAGGCCCCCGATCCACACCACGAGCAGCGCCGTGAACACGGCCAGCTCGAGCGCCGAGTAGATCCGCACGCCCTGGAAGTAGGTCACGCCGCGCGGCTCCGCCGGTGCCGGAGTCCCGCCCGCGCGATGAGGACGAGGCCGACCACCGTCGAGGCGACGATGATCGCGAAGGCGGTGATGCTGTCGCGCGAGGTGAGGTCGTCGAGGTTCCCGCCGAGCGTGGTGTAGGCCCAGATGCGCGGGCCCATCGCGAGCCCGGACGCGATCGCGATCGGCCAGGCGCGCAGGCGAGTGACCCCGCTCGCGTAGTTCAGCGCCGTGAACGGGGTGAACGGCGTGAGGCGGGCGTAGAAGATCGCCTCGAACCCGCGCCGGTCGAGCAGCTCGTCCATGCGGCGGCCGCGCTCGCCCAGCAGGTGCTCGGCGCGCTCGCCGACCCAGCGGCGGCCGATCGCGTTCTGGATGCCGGCCGACCCCGCCGCGACGACGATCGCCAGCGCGGTCCCCGCGGCCGTGCCGAACAGCAGCCCCGCCGCGCCCGCGGCGATCGGTATGGCCACGACGAACACGCAGTTGAGGGCGATCGCCGCGGGGACGAACCCGATCAGGCCCGGCGTGCCGAGGTCCTCGCCCCAGCGCTCGATCGAGTCCACCGAGACCTCGACCCCCGCCACCCGCAGCCCGATCCAGAGCGCGAGCAGCCCCAGCCCGAGCAGCGCCAGCCGGAACAGCGCGACGCGCGCGGCGCGCACACGCCGCCGGAGGCTGCGAAGGCGTTCGCGCGGCCGGGCCACGGCGGGGAGCCTAAGAGACCGGCCGATGACGCCGCGCGCGTGGGCGGCGGGCGCCGATAGCCTCGCCGCGCGCATGCGACGGGCGCTCACACTCCTCGCGATCGCCGCGGCGGCCGCGGGGGCGACCGCCTGCGACGACGATGACGGCGACGACGGGCGCACCGACTTCCACCGCCAGGCCGACCGGATCTGCCGCCAGTCGGGCATCCGGCCCAAGGCCGTCCCGGGCGACCTGCCGCAGGCCGCGCGGTTGCTGGCCGAGGAGGCGCGACTGCGCGCGGACGTGTACAGGAAGCTCAGGGGGCTCGACCCGCCGGCCGAGCACGCCGGCCGCTACGAGCGCTTCCTGTTCCTCACCGCGGAGGTGGCCCGCGGGCTGAACCGCATGAGCGGGATCGCCCGCCGCGGCGACCGCGCGCGTCTCGCCCGGCTCGACGCCCGGACGGCCGAGCGCGAGCGCGAGCGCCAGCGGCTGGCCAGGGAGATCGGGTTCCTCCGCTGCGGCCGGCCGATCACCGAGTCGCCGCTCGAGCGCGAGTAGGCGAGCGGCCGCCCCCCAGCGGCCGCTCGCTTGCCCCTCGCGAAAGTCCCTACAGCAGCTCGACCGAGAAGGTGACCGTGCCGGAGTCGCAGGTCTCGCCGCTGCGCAGCGTGAGCTTCGAGCGGATGCGGCCGCTCGCGCGCCGCCCCTTGCGCTTGAACGTGCCGGTGGCGGTGCCCACGCCGTCCTGCACGACCGACTCCTCGCTCGTCCCGAACAGCGTCTGCTTCGAGGTGAAGCGCCCGTTCTTCACCTTGATGGTGTCGAGCACGAAGCTGCCGGCCTCGCCGTCGTGGTCGCCGGTGCAGCGGTAGGTCAGGCTCGTGGCGAGGTCGATCACGCGCTTCCCGTTGGAGGAGATGGCGAACGAGACCAGCTCTCCCTGCGAGGTCTGGCCGCCGTACTCCGCGCCCTTCATGGGAGTGGCCGCCTGCGCCGCGCCCGGCGCGAGGGCGAGCACCGCCATCGCCGCCACGATCCCTGCCTTGGTGCGCACCATCGAATCCTTTCTCTGGGTCGCCGGGGCTCCGTCCCCTGCACGCACGACCGAGGGTACGTCACGAAGCCGCGAATCGCCAATTTCAGTCATGACTTAATTTGTCGATAAGATGCGACAGAAGCATGCGCGTGTCGCGTCGAAACCTGCTCGCCGGGCTCCCCCTCCTCGGAGCCCTCCCCTTCGCGCGCGGCGCGCTCGCCCAGGAGCACGGCGGGCACGGCGCCGCGAAGCCCGAGGCGCACGCGGGCCACAAGGACGGCGTGAGCCTCGGCACCGTCGGCCGCGTGGACCACCGCGCCAACGGCTTCGACCCCCACGCGATCCTGCGCGACTTCGACCGCGGCGTGGTGCGCCGCGAGGGCGGCCGCACGGTCCGCGAGTGGACGCTGATCGCGCAGGACAAGGAGATCGAGGTCGCGCCCGGGGTGAAGTTCGCGGCCTGGACCTACAACGGCCGCGTGCCCGGCCCCACCCTGCGCGCGACCGAGGGCGAGCGGCTGCGGATCCGCTTCATGAACGGCTCGCAGCACCCGCACACGATCCACTTCCACGGGATCCACACCGCGCAGCACGACGGGATCCCGGGCGTCGGCGCCGGCGACATCGACCCCGGCGACGAGTTCACCTACGAGTTCGACGCCGAGCCGTTCGGCCTCCACCACTACCACTGCCACACGATCCCGCTCGCCGAGCACATCGCGAAGGGGCTGTACGGCACGTTCATCGTCGACCCGAAGGACGGCCGCCCGCAGGCCGACGAGCTGGTGATGGTCATGAACGGCTTCGACACCAACTTCGACCGCTCGAACGAGATCTACGCCGTCAACACCGTGGCGTTCGAGTACATGAACCGGCCGATCCGCGTGAAGCGCGGCGAGCTGGTGCGGATCTACCTGGTGAACCTGCTCGAGTTCGACCTGCTCAACTCGTTCCACGTCCACGCCAACTTCTTCCACCACTTCCCGACGGGGACGTCGCTCGAGCCGGTGGAGTTCACGGACACGATCGTCCAGGGCCAGGGCCAGCGCTCGATCCTGGAGATCCGCTTCCCGTTCACCGGGCAGTACATGTTCCACGCGCACGTGTCCGAGTTCGCGGAGCTCGGGTGGATGGGCATGTTCGAGGTGGTCGAGTAGTGGCCACCGTGCAGGCACCGGCGAAGCGGCGCGGCTGGCTCGCCGGGCTCCTGCCGCTGGCGGTGCTCGGCGCGGCCGTGCTGGCGCTGGTGCTGCTCGACGCGCCGGGGCTCGAGCGGCGCGGCGTGCCGGTGGAGGAGCTGGTCGTGGACCGGACCGAGCTGCGGCCGGGCGAGATCGAGCTGCACGTGCGCAACGAGGGGCCGGACGCGGTCGAGATCCGGCAGGCGATCGTCAACGACGCGTTCGTCGCCTTCGAGCAGGAGACCGAGGAGGTGGGGCGACTGGCCAGCACCACCGTGACCGTCGACTACCCGTGGATCGAGGGCCAGGCCTACGAGGTGGCCCTGCTCACCGCCACCGGCGGCACGATCGCGCACGAGATCGAGGTTGCCAGCGAGTCGCCGGAGTCCGACGCGAGCTTCTTCGGGGTGATGGCCCTGATCGGGTTGTACGTGGGGATCATCCCGGTGGCCATCGGGATGCTGTGGCTGCCCTGGCTGCGGCGGCTCGACGAGCGCTGGGTGCGGCTCGCGCTCGCGGTCACCGTCGGGCTGCTGGCGTTCCTGGGGCTGGACGCGCTGGAGGAGGGCCGCGCGGTCGGGGAGGAGGGCGCGCAGGCGTTCGGCGGCGCGGCGCTGGTGTTCGTGGGCGCGGGGGTCGCCTACCTCGGCCTCGCGGCCGTCGGGGCCTGGCTGAGCGAGCGCGGCGCCCGCTCGCGTGCGGCGGGCGCACCCGCGGCGGGGGCCACGCTGGCGCTGCTGATCGCCGTCGGCATCGGCCTGCACAACCTCGGCGAGGGGCTGGCCATCGGGGCCGCCTACGCCGTGGGGTCGCTGGCCCTCGGCGTCACGCTCGTGGTGGGCTTCGCCATCCACAACACGACCGAGGGGCTCGCCATCGTGGCGCCCGCCAGCGGCGACCGGATGCCGGTGCGGCGGCTGGCGCTGCTGGGCGCGATCGCCGGGCTGCCGGTGATCCCCGGCGCCCTGCTCGGCGCCGCCTCGTTCGACACGAGCGTGACCGCGTTCATGCTCGGCGTGGGGGCCGGCGCGATCGCGCAGGTGATCGTCCAGATCGCCCCCTCGCTGCGCGATCGCGGCGGTGCCCTGCTCAACCCGCTCACGGTGGCCGGCGTGCTCGCGGGCGTGGCCGTCATGTACGCGACCGGCCTGCTGATCTCCGTCTGACCATGTCCACCACCCAGGAGCTGTCGCACGCCGTCGAGGACTACGCGAAGGCGATCTACGTCCTCCAGGAGCGGGCCGGGGGACCGGTGACGAACAACGCCATCGCCGCGCGGCTGAACGTGACCGCCGCCTCCGCCTCGAGCATGGTCAAGAAGCTCGACGGGCTGGGGCTGGTCGCGCACGTCCCCTACCGCGGCGTGCGGCTGACCTCGCGCGGGCGGCGGGTGGCGCTCGAGGTGCTGCGCCACCACCGGCTGCTCGAGCGCTACCTGGTCGAGGAGCTGGGCGTGCCGTGGGACCGCGTGCACGACGAGGCCGAGGTGCTCGAGCACGTGCTCTCGGAGGACCTCGAGGCCCGCATCGCGGCCAAGCTCGGCGACCCGCGCCGCGACCCGCACGGCGATCCGATCCCCACGCTGGATGGCGAGATCGACGCGGTCGAGACCCGCCCGCTCGACGAGCTCGAGGCCGGCGAGCACGGCACGTTCACCCGAGTCTCGGACGCCGACCCCGAGAAGCTGCGCTACCTGCACGACCGCGGCATCGCGCCGGGGATGCCGCTGGCGGTGGTGGGCCGCGAGCCGTTCGGCGGCCCCCTGCGCGTGGAGATCGCCGGCCGCGAGCACGCGCTCGGCGGCGAGCTGGCCGCGGCCATGCGGGTCGAACCGGGCGCGTAGGCGTCCGCCGCCGCTGCGAGCATCGTCCCCGCCTGTCACCAGAAGATCGGGGGAAGTGCCGTGGAGGAGCGCAGGAGATTGGAGAGGTTCGCACCGCTGGCGGGGGTGCTGTTCCTCGTGCTGGCGGTCGTCGCGGGCGCGCTGAGCGGCGAGGGGCCGGACCTCGACGAGGCGGCGGCCGAGCACGTCGAGTTCTGGACCGAGGACGAGGGCATGAAGTTCGCGGCTTCGATAGTCGCCGCGTATGCCGCGATCGCCCTGGTCTGGTTCGCGGCGAGCGTGCGCGAGGCGATCGCGCGGGTGGAGCCCGGTCCGGCCCGGCTGGCCTCGATCTCGTTCGCCGGCGCGGTGCTGATCGCGGCGGGCATCACGGTGAGCAGCGCGATCCAGGTCACGCTGGCCGAGACGTCCGACGACCTGTCGCCCGAGTCGGTGCAGACGCTCAGCGTGCTGTTCTTCGACTTCTTCTTCCCGATGGCCGCCGGTGTGTTCCTGTTCCTGCTTCCCGCGGGACTGGCGGCGCTCCGGCACGGCGCCTTCGACCGCCGGCTCGCCTGGATCGCGATCGTCATCGGGGTGCTCGCCGTCACCCCCGCCGGCTTCTTCGCGTTCCTGGCCACGCTGGTCTGGTGCGCGGTCGCCGGGATCGTGCTCTACCGCAAGAAGGACCCGGTGGGGTCGGGGGCGGCACCGCCGCCGTCCAGCGGTCCGACGATCGAGGTGCCGCCGGGCGCCGGGCCGCCGCCGCACGTCCACACCCGCGAGCACGAGACGTTCTACGTGCTCGAGGGCGAGGTCGAGTTCCG
>JALZEZ010000110.1 GCA_030861775.1 Actinomycetota bacterium | reverse complement strand
CGTGCGCACCGGGGCCACCCGGTTGACGACCTCCGCCGGCGGGCGCTCGCCGGCGCGCGCGGCCGCCAGCGACTCCGTCCAGGCCGAGGCGAGCCCCTCCCCGACCCGGTCGAGGAAGCGCCGCCGCGACGGGTTGTGGGCCAGCAGGTCGCGCGGGTCCTCCACCCCGGCCAGGTGGGGCGCGGCCATGCGCTGCGAGAGCCGGCCGAGCGCCCCGCGCGCCTCGCGGCGGTAGGTGCTCATGGTCTGGGCGAACTGCGCGTCGGCCAGCGCGAGCTGGCGGCCGATGTTGAAGGCGGCCGCGTAGCTGAGGTCGAACAGCCCCTGCTCGGCCAGGTAGATCATGAGCTGGTCGGCGCTGGTCGCCTCGTCCACCTGCACCGGCGGGTCGCCCACCGCCGGCAGCGGCTGCGGCACGACCGGGCTGAACGGGCCGCGGTACCACGCGAAGCTCGACTCGCCGGCGCCGGTCACGAACGGGAGCGGGGCGTAGCCGTCGTCGAGCCTGTCGGTCGCCGCCGGCGGGATGTGCGAGTTCGGGGGGATCGGCAGCCGCAGCGTGGGGGTGACCGTCTCGCTCGCGATCAGCCCGGTCACCAGGTCCCTGAAGTTCACGCTGGACTCGGGCTGGGAGGTGAAGCTCCAGTTGGCCAGCGAGCAGAGCTGGACCTGGCTCTGCTGGATCGGCTTGGCGTTTGGCCCCAGGTAGTCCTGGAACCCCTCGACCGAGACGAGCTGGGCGTAGTAGCGCAACGGCGCGGTGGTCGCCACCGGCAGCCGGTTGCACAGCACCACCGAGAGCAGCAGCTCGCCCTCGTCCGGTTGGCTCACCGAGCGGCAGTGCGCGAGGTAGCGCAGGTCGTCCTTGGTGGGCATGACCGCGTTGAAGGTCGCCGCCGAGATCGTGATCGCCTGGCACTGCGAGGCCAGCACCGCGGCCGAGACGTCGCCGACCGGGATCTGCGGCTTGAGCACCGTGCCCGTGTTCGCGGTGAGCAGGTCGTTGACGGTCGTAGTCACGACGGGGTTGCTCGAGCCGGACTGGAGCGCGATCTCGCCGTCGGCGAAGATCACGAGCGCGAGCCACGGGATCGGGTCGCTCGAGTCCGGCGCCCCTCCGCCCGGCGTGATGCCGCGCTCCCAGGGCAGCTCGGGGTCGCCGAGCACCACGAACGGGAGCTGCTGGTCGTAGATGCCGGTCGCGCCGGCCGGGGGGTAGGCCGTGTGGACCGTGCCCGGGTCGATGGCGAACTCTGGGGCCACCACCTCGAACTCCTGCGCCGGCGCCGTGTAGCTCGGGTTCTTCCCGTCCGGCGTCGTCAGCTTCTGGCTCAGGCCGATCGAGTACTTGCCGGCGCCGAGGGCGGGGAAGTACCCGTCGTAGAACTGGATGTTGCCCGGCATCGTCATGACACGAGCAGCGGCTCGGCGGCCAGGGCACAGTCGATGTCGGCGGCGAAGTCGGTCAGCTTGTCGTCGTAGCCGGCGGGCACGTAGCCGACCGTGTTGAGCGCGACGTAGATCGCATCCCGCGTGGCCGTGGTGTTCGTGGACGCGATCCCGGTGGTCGGGTCGGCGATCTTGCTGACCGTGTCGGGGCTGTTGACCGGCACGTCGCCCACCGGCTGCGCGGAGCCGCTCAGCGGCAGGTCGGCGTTCGGGAGCTCGAGATCGAAGGTCGATAGGTTCTTCTCCACGTCGATCGGGCCCACGGACGCGCCGATCTCCGGCGGGTTGACCTCGATCGAGACGCCGAGCATCTGACCGTCCACGAGCTGCTGGTCGGGCGCCGGGACCTGCGGCTTGCCGCCGCTCTCGGGCGGCGAGCCCCACAGCGACGCGGGCGCGCTGCGGGCGGTGCGGCCGGCCTTGAAGCGGTCGCTGTGGTCGGCCCCGCCGGTGTCCTCGATGGTCACGCCGAAGTCCGACTTGACCCCGGTCCAGCCGAGTGGGTGCACGTTGAACTCGTCGCCGTTGAACGAGTGGCTGCCGCCCACGGAAGCGGTGGTGGCCGGGATCGACGTCGAGGCGTCGAACGCGAAGCGGCCGCCGCGCACGGTCCAGGGCCCGGAGCCGGCCGGGTCGTCGCCCGCGGTGGCGCCGAGGCTCTGGCTCTGGGCCGGGCTCGTCGCGTCGTTGGCGAGGCCGTCCGTGGGCGTGAGAGAGACGACGTTGCGCGGCTGCCCCTCCGGAGCCGTGTTGGGCAGCATCGTCTCGACGTCACCCCAGCCCTTGATCGCCGGCGCGTCGTCCTTGTCGGCGCCGAACCCCATCGTGAAGCTGATGATGTACCAGTCGACCTCCACCGTTCCGCCGGTCGGGGGTCCCCAGATCTCGAGGTTGCAGCCCAGCTCGACCGACACCGTGAACGAGGTGAACAGCAGGTCGACCTTGTAGGACGCGCCGATCGTGATGCCCACGTCGGCGTCGACCCAGAACGGCTTCCAGCGGATCAGGATGTCGGCGTGGGCGTCGAACCAGGCCTTGAGGTTGCCGGCCTGGTAGGTGGCGTCGAGCGCGCCGCCGGCCATCAGCACGGCCGGGGTGACCGCCAGGTAGGCGCCGCCGCTGACCGTGATCGAGTCGGAGACCGACCAGTGGAAGCCCACCCGCGGGACCGCCGGGTAGTACGAGGGCGGCTTGTAGGCGGGGTGGTAGCCGCCGAGCGAGAGCACGAAGTCGCCCGCGTGCGGGTTGTTTCCGAACCAGATGAAGAACGCGAAGCCGCCGGTGAGGACGCAGGCGCGGTCGAGCAGGAACGAGCTCTTGGCGAGCTGTGCCTGGGCCGAGAACACCCCCTCGGTCGGCGCGAAGCGGATCAGGATGTCGAGCTCGACGTTGGCGAAGACCGCCCCCGAGCTCTGGTCCACGCCCTGCGGGAACTGCGCGCTGGCCACGCCGACCAGGGCGATGACCAGCTCGTCGCCGACCTCGACCATCACCAGCGCCTGGCCGTTGACCAGCTCGAAGCTCGTGAACGTGATGCCGGCCGCGAACCACAGCGAGCCGGCCTGGTCGGTCACCCACTTCTTCTTGCGGATGACCTCGAGGACGTCGACCGGCGTGGGGTTCTTCCCGAAGATGTTCGGGTCCGGCGACGGCGAGCCCGGCAGCACGACCACGAACGGGAACGAGTCGACCTCGTCGATCGTGGGGATCCGGAGGCTCGAGTTGTAGCCGAACCCGAGCGCGACTCCGGTGACGAAGAACGCCGGCGGGCCTCCGAACGGGTAGCCGATGTCGCCGAAGATGAACATCGACGAGTAGCCGTGCTGGTTGCCGTAGTAGCCGAAGGCGCCGAGCTTGAACTTCGAGGTGCCGACGGTCAGCCCGCCCTCGAACTCGATGTACGAGGCGCCAGGCGGGGCCAGGTTCACGAGCCCGCCGGCGATCTGGAGCGGCGGCTTGTCGTAGCCGACGCCGAGGCCCTGGAGGAAGAACTGCGGGGAGAAGGTCTTGAGCGGCGAGCCGACGCCGAGGCCCACCAGGCTCAGCGTGAGCGGCCCCACGGTGAGGCTCGCGTCGAGCTCGAACCACAGCGTCTGCGTGTCGGACTGGTACATCACGCCGATCCGCTGGATCGTCACCGGGCCGAAGCTCTTCTGGACGTCGAACCAGGTGGGACCGCCGGCGCCGTTCGCCGCGGCCTGCGCGCTGGTGGTCGCGAGCTCGGTGCCGGGGCTTGCCTTCGCCGCCACCAGCTCCTTCGGCTTGCTGCCGCCGCCGAGGCTCACGTTCAGCGGGAACTCGTGCGTGCCGACGTCGAGCTCCGCCGAGAGGATGAACGTGGCGGTGATCCCCTTGTCGGGCAGCTTCGGGTACGGCGCCGTCTTGAGGTGGACGATCTCGTCGTTCACCGTCTTCGCCGCCTTGTCGTCGACGGTCCTCGTGGCGATGATCGCCTTGAGGTTCGCGACCGAGACGTCCTCGATCTGCGCCAGCTCGTGCCCGACCAGGGGCAGGTTCGACAGGCTGAACTTCTTGCCGGTGTCGACGACGAAGAAGAACTCGCGCTTGCCGTCCAGGTTCAGGGTGGCCAGCGTGGCCAGGCCGTAGTTGTCCGATTTCGCGCCGACCACCAGCCCGCCGCCGGTGAAGTCGTAGAAGAGGCCGACCGCGCTCAGGCCGAGGTCGAGGTCAGGCGGGATGTCGTGCGGGAGCGGGAAGTCGATCGCGTCGGCGAGGTCGGCGAGCTCCAGCGCCGCGCCCTTGTACTCGGCGGTGATCCAGGTGTCCGTGTGGGTCGTGCTGAAGGTGACGGTGAACTCGAGCTTCTTGCCGGCCTTGGTGGTCAGCACGAGGTCGCCGCCGAAGGTCGCGCTGAACTTGTCCGACGCGTAGACGATGTCGATCGTGGCCGTCATGTCCGCGTCGACGTCGGTGAACGAGGTCGTGCCCTCGAGCTCGAACTTGAACTCGCTCTTGGTTGTGTCGAGGCCGGCCTTGACCTTCTTCAGCTTGATCTTCTCGACCGGTGCGGGTAGCGACTCGATCTTGAACTCGGTCTTGAGCTTGTCCTTCAGGTCGGTGAACGAGACGTTGTCGACCTCACCCTCGAGCACCACCCCCGCCGGCGAGTAGTCGCCCCCGAACATCAGGACGGTCTCGCCGATCGAGAACGTGCTGTGCAGGCTCCCCTTCGGCTCGATCTTGTTCGTGGTCGGGTTGTAGTCCGCGCCGATCTCGAAGAAGAAGCTGTCGAGGTTCGCGTCGCCGATGAGCGGCACCTGCTTGGTGATCCCGAGCTGGAAGTCGAACGAGTTGTCGGCCGTGTAGAAGACGAAGACGAGCGTCGCGATCTCGATGTCGGGGAAGCCGGTCGGCAGCGGGACCCCGAGCCACTTGAGCGTCTCGGTCACGCTCAGCGTGGTGTCCGGTGGGAGCTCCGCGAAGACAGCCTTGTCGGGGAACCTGCCGCCGACCTCGATCGGGACGGGGCCGATCTTCATCTGCGCGTCGAGCTCCGCCTCCACGTGCGTGTTGGCGCTGACGAGCGGGTCGAAGACGGCGAAGTGGAGGTCGATCTCGGTCACCGTGAAGTTGTCGCCGAAGAACTGCCACCCGGGCGGCGGGGGCGTGTAGGCGAGGCCCACCCGGATCAGCGAGCACGTCCCCTTCGAGGGGTCGAAGGCGATCTCGAGCCTGGTCATCGTGAAGTTGTCGAGCGCCTGGAAGTCGCCCGAGGGGAGGATGTCCAGGAGCGAGTTGTTGCCGGCGATCGCTTTCAGCGCGTCGTCGGCGAGCTTGCCGATCTCGATCTTGCCGGCCGAGAGGTGCCACTCGCCGTCGAACGAGGGCACCGAGAGGTCCACGTCGGGGATCGTCAGCTCGTTGTTCGCCCCGGCGGTCACGGTCGTGCTGAAGTCGAGCCCGACCACCTTCAGGTCGGTGTCCGGCACGAACGTGGCGGCGAGGTCTCCGAAGCTCAGCTTCAGGTCGGGCACCAGCGTCCAGGCGAGCGACGACGGGGGCGTCAGCGACAGCGCGAGGACCAGCTCGCTCGCGGGCTGCGAGAACTGGAAGACGGCGGTCGTGTCGGCCTCGCCGAGCACCGTGCCCTTCGCGGTGAGCGTGGCGCTGGTTGCGTCGGCCGTCGTGACCGTCAGCGCGAGCGGGTCGGAGCCCGGCAGCAGCTTGAAGACCGCCGCGACGATGTCGGACTCGAACATCGAGGCGGAGACGTCGACGCTCGAGCCGGCCGACAGCGTGCCGAGCCAGGCCTTGACCTCGTCGAGCGTGCTCATGGGGGTGGCGGGCGGCACGCTCGCCTACGGAAGTGGGTGGGGGTAGTTGAAGAACGCCGTCTGGTTGTACGCGACGGCGAGCGGCGTCTGGATGCCCATCCTGATGTTGCCGCGGTTCATGACCCCGCCGCGGATGTTCGCCCCCTCGGGGGTGTCCATCTCCTGCGGCGCGTTCCAGTTGGCGGCCTGGTAGTTGGCCAGGGCGCCGGGGTTCGGGAAGTTGTAGGGGCGGTAGCCGGTCGGCGAGAGCCCGGAGGAGTAGGCGACCCGGCCCTGGGCGCCGCCGCCCGGGGCCGGCGCGGGCAGGTTCTGGTCCGCGCCGTGGGCGGCCGACCCGTGGTGCACGGCCGTGATGCCGGTGATGCCCGGCACCAGCGGGAACGGGGCGGGCAGCGAGTCGAAGTTCGCGTCGCCGGTGATGACCACCCAGTACGGAAGCGGGGCCGCGGCCGGCAGTTGAGTGCGGATCATCAGCGCGAGCCCGGTGTTGTTCATCACCATCGCCGGGTGCGCGCCCGGCGGCGGCTGTGACGTCATGAGGATGGCGGCGTTGCCGAGTGGAGCGGCCCGCGGCAGGGCCGGGACGACGACGCGGTTCGGGAGCGCGTTGAAGAAGTTCAGCGCCGAGGGTCCCGTCGGCTGGTTGGGGACGTGCCACGGCAGGGCCGCCAGCGCCGGCCACGTGTGCCCGAGCCGCCAGTGGTCCCAGTCCCAGTGCGAGAGGAACACCTGCATGTTGCCGGCGGTGTTCTGGGGGATCGGGCCCGACGGAGCGCCGGCGCCCACGGCGAGGTTCGCCGGGGCGGTGTTCCTGTAGAACCAGAGCGGGTAGCCGACGTCGAAGTACGCGGCCGGCTCGTTGTTGCTGCCGATCAGCATGTTGCAGTTGCCCTGACCGACGTCCATGACGCAGACGCTGTTGAAGGCCGGCGGGGGCGCAGGCGGCGGGACGTTGAGAGCCTGCTTCTTCGCCACCGGCAGCGTGGCGTTGGAGAGCTTTCGCTTGAGGGTGCCGCCGCCGCCGTTGCCGAGGAGCTTGGCGTTCTGCGGCGGCGGTGCGAAGAAGTCGACGTTCCCCTTGGAGTCGACGTTCGGGATCGTGAGCAGCGACGCGCCGGTGAGGCTGTAGGTGCCGTAGTCCTTGTGGGTCCCGTTAGCCACCCGGCACCGTGTCGATGTCGGGGTCGTAGAGGTCGCCCATCACGGTGCCCTTGCCCGGCGTGAGCGTGAGCCGGTACCAGGACCCCTCGGCCAGGTAGTCGGTCGACGTCAGCTTGAGGGCCTGGAGCAGATCGCTCTCCTTGGCCGCCTGTATGTGGTAGAGCAGCGCCGGGACGGGCGGGAGCCGCGCGGGGATCGACACCGGGCGGTTGAACACGGCGTTGTCCCACCACTTGGTGTTGACGACCTCGAAGAGGACGTCCCAGGTCTGCGTGTCGTCGTCGAAGTCCGCCTTCGACAGAAAGCCGTAGAACTGCCCGTCCGACGGCGGGTCCAGCGTGTCGAACTGCTCTCCCTGGGCGCGCGTGTTGCCGAACAGATCCTGGTAGCTCTGGTTCGGCTGAGGATCGGCCACGGACCGCCGATCCTCTTCCACCCGGGGGTCGGAGTCAACCCCCCATCACGGGGAAAGACCCCTGTAGCGGTTACGCCGCTGCGGGGGCGGTCTCGCGCTCGGCGTGGCGGCGGTTGGCCTCCTCCACCACGCCCGGCTCCGCATCGTGAGCGGCGAGCCAGTCGTCGAGGAGGGCCCAGGTCGTGGCACGCGCGGAGCGCCCGGTGAGCACGCCGAGGTGGCCGCCCGGGCATATCTTCAGACTGACCTCCGGCGAGCCAGTCAGCAGCGGCTCGACCGCCAGCACCGCCTCCGGCGGGGCGAGGATGTCGTCCCTGCCGGCCACGACCAGCACCGGCACGCGGAGGTTCGCGAGGTCGATGATGCGGTCGGAGAGGTCGATGCGGCCGTCCGCCAGGTCGTTGATGCGGAAGAAGCGGTGGTAGAGCTGGGCGAAGGTGCGACCGGGATAGGCGAGCATGTGGGCCATGTAGTCGTCGACCGCCTCCACGTGCGCGAGCAGCTCGCGGTCGCCGAGGTGGCGGAGGGTGAAGAGCGGCTTGGTGATGCGCTTGTCGAGCGCGGTGGCCTGGAAGCCGAGCGAGACCAGCGGGGCGGGGGCGCCGCCGAGCGCGGTGTAGAGGCTCGTGACGAGCCGGCCGCCGGTGAGCTCCGCGAGACGCCGGATCGGCGCCATCGTGCGGACCTTCTCGAAGTCGAACGGGCTGGCCACCATCGTCACCGAGCGCACCGGCAGCTCGTTCCCGGCCACGGCCAGCGAGGCCATGATGCCGCCCAGGCACCAGCCGACGACCTGAACCGGCAGCCCGTCGGAGTCCTCGCTCACCGCGTCGATCGCGTTCGGGAGCACGTCGTCCACCCAGTGCTCGATGCCGAGCTGGCGGTCGCTGAACGCGATCGGGCCGTAGTCGACCAGGTAGGTGGGGTAGCCGAGCGAGAGCAGGTGGCCGGCCACGCTGGCGCCGCGCCACAGGTCGAAGCAGGTGGCGGGCGCGGCCAGG
The DNA here is from genome assembly GCA_030861775.1 of Actinomycetota bacterium. GTDB lineage: Bacteria > Actinomycetota > Thermoleophilia > Solirubrobacterales > Thermoleophilaceae > AC-37. The sequence continues at coordinate 635 of JALZEZ010000110.1, read as the reverse complement.
GGCGGGACCAGCAGCACGGGGGCGTGCCAGCGGTGGCGGCGGGTGGGGCGGTAGCGGTGGACGGTGCGCTGCGGCCCCTCGTCGATCACATGGGTCGGCGTGGGGGTCCTGTCAGCGAGCCCGGAGCCGAGCGGCGTCATGTCCCAGACGTTCGCCGCCGCGTTCACCACCGAGTCGATCGAGGGCAGCCCCAGCATCCGGGTTGCCAGGATAGGCGCGTGGCGGCGATCGCACTCGGCTTCGCGTCCTCGATCGTGTGGGGCGCGGCGGACTTCCTCGGCGGGCTGAAGAGCCGCAAGCTGGCGCTGCTCGCGGTGATGCTCCTGTCGCAGGCGGCGGGATTGGTGGCGGTGGTGGTCGCGGCGCTCGTGCGCGGCGAGGGGCCGCCCGGCTCGGACATCCTCCCCTGGGTCCTCGTGACCGGGATCTCGGGGACCGTCGGCCTGGCCGCGTTCTACCGCGGGCTGGCGATCGGCCGCATGGGCGTGGTCGCCCCGATCTCCGCCAGCGCGGCCGCGATCCCGGTGGCGGTCGGCGTGATCGGCGGCGACCGGCCCTCGGCGCTCCAGTTCCTGGGCGTGGCGCTGGCCATCGTGGGCGTGGCGATCGCGTCCTACGAGCCGCCTGAGGAGGAG
>JALZEZ010000109.1 GCA_030861775.1 Actinomycetota bacterium | reverse complement strand
GCCTCGGTCGGGTCGACCCGGCGCTGCCGGAGCGGCTCGTCAGGCGCGCCGCCGAGCGGGTCCGCGCGCGGCCGGACGACCTGAGCTACCTGGCGCTCGCCTCGACGCCGACGATCCGGGGCGGCGGCATCTGGTCGATCTTCTTCAACGGCGGCGCGTCGCACGCCGTGGCGGACCTGGACGGTTCGAACCTGCAGGTGCCGGGGCAGTAGCGGGGCGCGCCGCCCCGCAAAGTGGGCGATCCAGGACTCGAACCTGGGACCTCTTCCTTTAGCAGCGCTGAGCGTGCCGATGCCGCCATCCCTCACTGACGTGCCGTGTCCCAGCCGAGCTCTCGGCCGAGCAGCTCGTACAGCCGCTCGTTGTGAGGGCGAAAATACTCGGCCAGCGCAGCGTGGATCGTGTCCGGGAGTGGCGGGTATGACGCCGTGTGGCGCGGCGCGAAGCGATCGCGGGCGAGCGGCGGAAGCCCCAGGAAGCCTTCGAGCGCGGCGACGGTTCCGGCGGGGTCGCGTGCGAGGTCGTCGGTCGTGAGGATGTGGAACTGCTCGGGCGCGAAGTACTTCGACCAACGGTCGAGTAAGTCCGCGTAGTGCCCGCGGTGCAGGTAGTGCCAGTTCTTCCTGGCGGTGCCGTCAGAGCGGGGTACGGGCCGGCCACCTGCGCGGAAGGGAGGATTCTCGAGGGCGAGCGCATCCGCAAAGCACTCGACCGGCTCGATCCCCTTCCGGCGGTTCATCTGGTACTGCGAGTAGGCGCGATCGATCGGGTTGCGCAACTGGACGATCAGCTTGACGTCGGCAATCACGCTCGCCATCCGCGAGGGCGTCTCTTCGTAGGTCATGTAGAACGGGGAGGCCTCTCCGGTGATGAAGGGCCGCCCGTGTACGGCTGCAAACCGCTCCCGGTCGCGCTGGAGGGGGAAGTGGCGGCGGTACCAGTCGAGTCCGCGATGGTAATTGTCCGCGAAGTAGTCGATCTCCTTTCTCGTTGCTCCCCGGACATACGGGTGCTCGACGAGCCATGAGTATGTGCTCGTGGTCGCGGCCTTCTGCGCGCCGATGATCACGAAGTCGGGCAGCACGTGGTCGGCGGCAGCTCCCGTCGCGGAGACGTCGTCTCGACCGTTCGTGGTGCCACAGATCCGTCTCATGCGTCCCTGATCCCGGCATGATCACTCGACTGGTCGGCGTGACCGCTCGAGTATTCGTCTAAGTCCGGAGCCCATCGGCTTGATCGAGCTGATAGGTCAACGCATACGTCGCCGCGCCAAGCGGCCGGCAGCGCAGTCTTCGTTCGGCTGGGACCTTGCCGGGCTGCACTAGCGCATCGATGACGTGCTTGCCGGGGCAACCTCCGGCCCGATGCTTCTACTCCCGAGCGCCGGTTGATTGGCTTCCAAATTCCGCCGACTGCGAAGGCCCCTTCGCTGCGAACCCTTCTGAGGCGGTACCCGGCGATGCCCGCAACCCAGCCCAGTCGACGGGCGAGGCGCCCTAGCCGGGCCTCGAGCCGGGCCTCGAGCGGAGTTTCGCGCATCTCCGGAACGTCGGCGGGGTCTCCCGTCTTGCCCTCCGGGGCCATGCCCAGCGAGCGGAAGCGCTTGTAGAGCTGGGCATGCGATACCCCGTAGCCGAAGCTCTGGCGCAGCATCGAGCGAATACGGGTCCGGTACCGGTAGTGGACCAGAGCCCGGTCCAGGTACCCGAGTTCTCCGCCGGAAAGCTGCACCCGCCAGAAGAAATCGACGTCCTCGGAGTGTCTGAGCTCCTCGTCGAATCCCCTCAGGCTGGCCCAGACCTCCTTCCGCACGCCGCAATTCGCTCCTTGGGCGAACGGTAGGAACCCGAAGTGGTTTGGTAGGCCGCCAGTGCGGCTGGGTCGCCATGCCCGGCATCTTGAGCAGTTCAGGGTGACCCGGTCCAGGCGGCCGCCCACGGCAGGGAAGTCCCGGAGGCCCTCGGCCAGCGCCGCAAGCCAGCCGTCGGACACGATGTCGTCGGCGTCGCAGAACAGCAATAGCGACCCCGCGCTGGCCCGGCAGCCGGCGTTGCGGGCATACGCTGGCCCCACCACCTCGGAAGCAGAGATGATTCGCAACCGGGGTAGCCGCCCCATCCAGCGACGAGCGATGGCGGCGGTGCGGTCCCGGGACCCGTTGTCGACAACGATCACCTCCCAGGACCCCTGATACTGCTGCTCGCTCAGCGCGGCGAGTTGGGCGCTGATGGTGTCGGCAGCGTTGCGGGCCGGAATGACCACGCTCACACCCACCGTGCTGGCGGCGGGAGCGCGCTCTCCTTGCGGTGGGCCGGCCACGCCGCCGCGCGGGGTCACAGGCAGATCACCCGGTAGCGGGCGCTGCCGGCGAGGCGACCCACCCGCCACGCAGCTCCGTACACCCAGGCACCGGCCGTCTGCCTGCGGCCCAGTTCGGGAAGGCGACGGGCGAGCTGGCCCCAGCTTCGCAGGCCGTGACCGGGCGGCAGGGCGGGCAGTCCGGATCGACGGAAATCCCGGTAGAGATGGGCGTCGGAGTACCCGTAACCGTAGCCCTGCTTGGCGAGGGGCCACGGCCGCTCTCGTAGCCGGTAGGACATGACCGCCCCCGGGGCGTGGCCCAAGGAGAACGACGCGAGCTGCGCCCGCCATGAGAACTCGACGTCATCGCCGCCACGGGCATAGTCCTCGTTAAAGCCGCCGAGCTGGCGGAACACCTCGGACCACACCCCTAGGCTCGCTCCGACCGCGTAGGGCAGGAACCCGAAGACGCTCGGCAGCGCGTCCCGGCGGACAACCGGACGCCAGCAGCGCGCTTGAGGACTGTTGAGAGCCTCGTGGTCGGGATACCCGCCAACCAGATCCGCCGTTGCGGCCGCTTCCGTCATGGCGAGCAGCCAGCCCGGCGTTGCCACATCATCTGCATCGCAGAACACCAGGAAGTCCCCAGCGGCGGCGGCTGCCCCGATGTTGCGAGCGTGGTTGACCCCCTTGCGACCGGAGGCTGGCACCACCCGGAGGGCGGGCAACCGATCACTCCAGCTCAGAGCGACAGCGACGGTCGCATCGGTGGAGCCGTTATCGGCGACGATCACCTCCCACGCCCCCTCGTAGCACTGGCGGGCAAGGCCTTCCAGTTGGCTAACGATGACGGATGCGGCGTTCCGGGCGGGGATCACCACACTGACGCATTCGGGGGTCGCCACGTGGCAGCCCTACCGATCCGGTCCGAGCTGAAGTTTCCCGACTGACGAGGCCTCGGCGAGTGCCTCCGCGGGCGTTCGCGCCCATCGAGCGAGGGGGCTGGCTGCCGTCCACGATCGGTAGGTCTCGGCGATCTTGCCAGTGCGATCGGCAACAAGGATGTGCGAGAGTCCCAGCAGCAGGCTGAGGATGTGGCCATGGAGCCGATCGGTGATGACGGTGCGCCCCGATGCCAGCAACCGGCATCCCCTGCTAACCCGCGCCGCTGCCAGCCGGTCGGCCGCATCGAGCCGTGTCGGGATCCCCCGTGGGCAGCCATGACTATTGCTGTAGTCACCAAGAGCCAGGTCGAGGAAGGCCCGGCTGTCCGCGGGCTCGTGTGCCTCGTCGATCCAGTCGGTCTTCCGCACCGAGTCACCGAGCTCAGGTGCCGGTTGGCCGGCGGACTCGTGGTCTTCGCGGGCCAACCAGACGATGTCTTGTCGGATGGATCCAGGCGACTGTGCGATCGGCCCCGTAGCGAACGCCAGGTCGGGGGACAGCACCCGGCGTTTGGCCAGGGTGGCGGCGGCCTCGTAGGAGCCGAGGTCCCGGGCGCAGAGGGTGAAATCCGGGTGGGCGAGTAGGACCGATTGCGCCCTTCGCAGGTTTTCTCGATCTTCGAAATGGATCGACTGGGGCAGCTGGATGATCCGGTGCCCGGGGAAAGCGGCGACGAGGCGTTCCCGGAACACCTGGTGGTGGGGCCAGAGGTCCCCGAAATTACCGCCCCCGTGGATCAGGATCGTCCCGTCCGGAAGGCAGCTCCGCAGGTCCTGCTCGGAAAACGACTCCAGGTCACAGGTGTAAACAACCGGTGTACCCGCCCATCGGAGCAGCTCACGCTCGCCAAGCCAGATGGCGCTGTCGCCAACATTCGAATGGCACGGGAAGTCGACGAGCGCGCATGGCTCCCCGGGAGATAGGAGACTGCCGACGGCCATCCTGGCTCGCTCCATGAGCTCGGCGTGCATCGCCGCGAACGCGCTCACCGGGATACGGGTTGGCGCTCGGCTTCCCTTGTCTCCCAACGCTGCAGGGCCGCCTCAATCGCCGCGACCACGTCGTGTCGGCGCCGTGTTCGGGCGTCGACGGCCAATGACGCTAGGGCATCGCGCTCCTCCTCGCTCCAAAGCTCCACCTCAGCGAGCGCGTCGAGATCGAGGCTCGGCGGCAGTGTGCTGCAGCGGTCTAGGCAGCCGGCGAGATCGAGAGCTGCCATGGTCCGGAGACACTTCTCACAGGTGCCGCAGTTGCCATCGGGCTCGCTCCGCCAGCACACGCTCAGTGTTTCGAGGGCAAGGCGGGAATTGGCGAGAAGGCGCTCGATCTTGTCGGTCCGCGTGGCTTCCGCGCCGTCGTGGACGAATTCGAATCGCTCGGTCGACCACAGGTGGTCCAGCACGGGATGGGAGCCCAGCGGCGGGAGGTGCCGGTAGTGGTCACTGCCGGCGATGTAGCAGCGGCCGAGCAGCCCGCTGAGGGATAGCGCGACCGCGGCGAGGGCGGCACCGTGGTAGTCGGGCCAGCTGACGTGCGATTCAGCCATCCGGCGAACGTTTGTGTCGATGAGAACCAGGGACCGCCCAGCTGCCTCGCTGACCCGCCGCAGCTGCCCGACGAACCGCTCGTAGCCCGTGCCCGCGTAGCCGTTGACGTTGGCGAACAGCAAATGGCTCACCGGCTCGTGTCCCCGACGCCCACCGTTCTCGCAGTCCTTCAGCAGACTGAAGTAGGAGTCCACCCCGGCGGTGAAGAACAGCCCGACGCCCGGTGGTCGGGGCCGCGTCTCGGCCGCAGCCGGCCCGCACCGGAGCGGCACCCTCCGGTACCGGTCGCCCCACCACGCCGCATAGATCTCCATGGCGGTGAAGGCCGACCGGTACAGCATCGCTGACACGGGCGCCTCGATCACGAGCTCCTCGCCCAGCGCCATGGCCGGCAACAGCAGGGCAGCAAGCAGCGGATCCCCCCCGGTCGCAAGCCAGCCTGGCTCTCCTCCGCGCACCACCACCTCGACCTGGCCGGCTACCAGCGACGAAGTGCTGTGCACTCTGGCCACGAGTCGCCAGCCGTCATCTAGCGGCTCGGTGCAGATCTCATCGACGAACACTGGCCCGCCCCACCTTGCCCTCAGCTTTCACAGGATCAGCATCGAGTCACCGAACTCGTAGAACCGGTACCTATCGGGAACGATCCGGGTTCGGTAGACATCGAGCAGGCGTTCCCGCCCGGCAAAGGCCGAGGTGAGCACCAATTCAGAGCTGCCGGGGCGGTGTAGGTTGGTCACGAAGGCATCGCAGGCACGGAAGCGATGCCCGGGGGCGATGGTGAGCTGGGTGAATCCCGTTTGCGGCCAGAACAACCCGGTGTCGTCGGCCACTGTCTCGAGCGTCCTCAGGGCCGAGGTGCCGACCACGAACAGCCGGCCGCCCTTCTGCCGTCGTTCGTTGATGGTGTCAGCGGCGGCCGCTGTGATCTCGTAGCGCTCGGGTCGGGGAAAGTCGATCACGGGGGTGGGAGCCGCATCGACGAGCGCCGCATCTGCTTCGGCGTCGCCGAGGACTCCTGCATCGACCATTTGTTTGAAGGCGGTTCGAACCCAATAGTGCGAGCGGGCGGCGATGAATAGCGTCACCTCGACGATGGCCATTCCTCTGGCCTTGAACTCATCAAACATGGCAGGAGTGAAGTGGCGGCCGGCCGAAGGGAACAACACCGCCCCCGGGCGTGACGCGTACGCCGTCTGGTAGTACTCGGGGTCAGCGGGGGCCTGCTTCAGGTACCCGGGATAGATGGGGTCCGCCGCGCGGTACACAGTCTCGGCATCCGGGGCGTCCAGTGCGATCCGCCACGAGCCCGGCTGGATCTCGTAGAGCAGCCGCCCGCCGATCTCACCCTCCGGACCGAGAGACAGCAGCGCTCCCGAGCGGCACACCGTCGCGGCGGCCACCAGGCAGTGCCAGGTCCCGTCGTCGGTCGGCGAATGCACGCTGACCGCTACGGCCCGGCCATCCTCGTCCTGCCCCCGCAGCAGGGTCGGGACAACGCGGGCATTGTTCAGCACGAGGACGTCGGCATCACCAAGATAGTCCCCCAGATCCCGGAAGGTCCGTTCCTCAAGTCCCCGGCCGTCACGATGCACCACTGCCAACCGGGCATCGTCCCGCCGGCCGCCGGACGCCTCCGGCGGCTGCTGAGCGATCAGCTCCTCAGGGAGGTCGAACTGATAGTCGGCTGCGTTGACGACCGCTTCTGACACGTTTTCCAAAACGATTGGTGGTGACTACTCAGGCCGGTGGCGGTTCGGTTTGGGGGTAGAGGTTTGCTGGTGTGAGCAAGATTCTCAAGGTCCTGCGAGTTTGCAGGTAATTTTGTACGTGTGGCGGGTGCAGGCGGGAATGCAGAGCGACTGAGCCACGAGTTAACGGGTGAAATCTCTCCACCTCCCTGTCAGTATCTGCTCTGTCCATCGCGCGTGACGAGCCGCCGAGCTTCATTGCTTCGGGACGGGAATCTCGTGGCCCTTAGGCGTCTTCTGGGTCTTGGCCGGCGGTTTCTTGCCGTCGCTCCTGGTGCGACCTTAATGGACTGGAACCGGACGAACCCTGGTTCGAACGTGTAGAAGACCGACGCCTCACGATCCGCCCCGGCGCGGGGCACCGCACGGGCGCGACCCAGATCCCCGGCACCCTCGTTTCGAGCCCGGAGCGGGGCTCTCCTTGCAGGGCGGACGCGAGGCGCGAACTACGAAAGCCCTGCAAACGAGGAATGGGCGATCCAGGACTCGAACCTGGGACCTCTTCCTTATCAGAGAAGCGCTCTAACCGACTGAGCTAATCGCCCTTGCGGTGGGCGAGTCTAGCGCCGCTTCGGCGGGCTGTGGAGGGGACTCAGGAGCCGTGCCGGCGCAGGATGTGCTCAGCCAGCTCGACGCCCTCGCGCGGGTGGTCGAGGTCCAGCTCGACCCTGTAGCCGCCGGCGCGCGGCTTGATCGAGACCTCGCGGCCTAGGGCCGCGGAGAGGGCGTCCTCGGCGGCGGCGAGCGCGTCGGCCAGGTCGGGGTGGATGACGACCGGCTCGCGGGTCGCGCGGCGCACGCCACCGCCGTCCGCCTCGCGGGCGCGGTCCTCGGTGACGCGCACCGACCAACCCTCGTCGCGGGCGCGGCGAGCGAGGCGGAGGCGCTCGGAGTGGTCGCGGCAGGTGAGCAGCGCGCGGCCGTGACCGGCCGACAGCTCGCCGCGCTCGATCATCGCCAGGACCTCGTCGGGCAGCTCGAGCAGGCGGATCATGTTCGAGATCGCGGGGCGGCTGCGGCCGACGCGCTTGCCGATCTCCTCCTTGCTCAGGCCGAGGTCCTCCACGAGGGTCGCGCAGGCGCGCGCTTCCTCGACCGGGTTGAGGTCCTCGCGGGCCATGTTCTCGATCAGGGCCAGCTCGAGGCGGTCGCCCTCATCGGTCTCCCTGACGACCGCTGGAATTGTCTCGAGTCCCGCGAGGCGGGCGGCGCGCAGGCGGCGCTCGCCGGCCACGAGCTCGTACGCCCCGCCGCTCAGCGGGCGCACGACGATCGGCTGGAGCACGCCGCGGGCGGCGATCGAGCGAGACAGGGCGACCAGGGCGTCCTCGTCGAAGTCGCGGCGCGGCTGCGCGGGGTTGGGCCGGACCAGCGAGACGGCGACCTCGCGCAGACCCACGTCGGGGCGGGGGCCGGTCGAGAGGATCGCGGCCAGGCCGCGGCCCATGCCGCGCTGGCGGGGGCCGCCCGTCGGGCGGGTCGGATCAGGCTCAGGTATACGTGCAGGCTCAGCCACGTGCGGCCACCTCCCGGGCCAGCTTGAGGTACGCGACGGACCCGGAGCAGCCGGGATCGTGCCGCGTGACGGGGACTCCGAAGCTCGGCGCCTCCCCCACCCGCACATTGCGCGGGATGACTGACTCGAAGACGAGCTCCGGGAAGTGCTCGCGCAGCTCGCGCTCCACGTCCTGCGCCAGCCGGGTGCGACCGTCGTGCATGGTCAGGACGAGGCCGGAGACGCTCAGGCGCGGGTTCAGCTCGCGCTGGATCAGGCCGAGCGTGTCGAGCAGGCCGGCCAGGCCCTCGAGCGCGAAGTACTCGGTCTGGACCGGGACGATCACGCGGTCGGCCGCGACGAGCGCGTTGACCGTCAGCGGGCCGAGCGAGGGCGGGCAGTCGAGGATCGTGAAGAGGTAGCGGTCGCGGAAGCCCTCGAGCGCCTCGCGCAGGCGGGTCTCGGAGCCCGGCTCGCGCGGGAGCTCGACGCTGGCCCCGGCCAGGTCGGGCGAGGCGGGCGCGAGCGAGAGGCCGGGGATGTCGGTGGCGACGATCGCGTCCTGGAGCGGCGAGTCGCCCGCGAGGCAGGTGTAGACGTTGGGGTCGAGGTCCTTGGCCGCGCCGAGCCCGACCGTGGCGTTGCACTGGGGGTCGAGGTCGACGAGCAGGGTCTCGTAGCCGGCGTCCGCGACGCAGGCGGCGAGGTTCACGGCGGTGGTCGTCTTGCCGACCCCGCCCTTCTGGTTGGCGATTGCGTAGACGATTCCCATCGGCGGCGACCTTACGAAGGGATGCGGTCGGAAGGGGGTTTGCAGGGACTTCGCCATGCGCGCGGCGATTCCTTCATGTGGATCGCACCGAGGTCCGCGGAAGACATCGGGCCGTGCGCCGGGGGCGGGATGGGCCCGGGGGGCCGGGACGAACCGCCG
>JALZEZ010000370.1 GCA_030861775.1 Actinomycetota bacterium | reverse complement strand
CCGGCCACGCTCAGTCCATGCCAGTGCTCGGTGTGCGGCCCGAGCGGGACGCGGCCGCGCTGGGTCTTGAGCCCGACCAGGCCGCAGCACGCCGCGGGGATGCGGATCGACCCGCCGCCGTCGGTGGCCAGGCCCGCGCCGACCAGGCCGGCGGCCACCGCCGCCCCCGAGCCGCCGCTGGACCCGCCGGGCGTGCGCGATGTGTCCCACGGGTTGCGCGTCACGCCCCAGGCGTCGCCCTCGGTGATCGGCCAGATCGCCAGCTCGGGCATGTGGGTCTTGCCGATCAGGATCGCCCCGGCGTCGCGCAGCCGGCGCACCATCTCGGCGTCCTCGGTCGCCGGCGGGCCGTAGCCGGCGCCGCCGTTCGCGGTCACGTCGCCGGCCACGTCCATGTTGTCCTTGATCGCCACCGGCACGCCCAGGAGCGGGCGCTCGTCGCCGGCCCCGACCCGCCCCTCTGCCTGCTGCGCCTCCGTCCGCGCGCGCTCGGCGTACACCGTTCGGAAGGCGTTCAGCTCCGGGTCGATCCGCTCGATCCGGTCCAGGCAGAGGTCCACCAGCTCGACCGGCGAGACCTCCCGCTCGCGGATCAGCTCGGCCTGGCGGGCGATGCCCGCGTAGGCGATGTCGGTGTCACGGGTGGTCTCGGGGCGTGTGGCGGCGGTGGTGTCCATGGAGGGGCAGGGTGCCACACCTAGAATCGCCCGGCATGCAGGAGATCGCCTTCGACGACCGCGGCCTCGTGCCGTGCGTCGTCCAGGACTGGCTCACGGGCGAGGTGCTGACGCTCGCGTACATGAACGAGGAGGCGCTCGCACGCACGCGCGAGACCGGCGAGACCCACTTCTGGAGCCGCTCGCGGCAGGAGCTGTGGCACAAGGGCGAGACCTCCGGCAACGTGCAGCGCGTGCGCGGCCTGCGCTACGACTGCGACCTCGACGCCGTGCTCGCCCTCGTCGAGCCGGCCGGCCCGGCCTGCCACACCGGCGAGCGCACCTGCTTCCACAACGGCGACCCCGCACCGGCGCCGCACGAGGCGCTGCCCGCCCTCGAGCGCGTGATCGCCTCTCGCCGCGACGAGCGCCCCGAGGGCAGCTACACCGCCGCCCTGCTGGCCGACCCGCCGCGCATCGGCGCCAAGGTGCGCGAGGAGGCCGAGGAGGTGGCGCGGGCCGCGGACGCCGAGTCCGGCGAGCGCGTGGCCGAGGAGGCCGCCGACGTGCTCTACCACCTCACCGTGCTGCTCGCCTCGCGCGGGCTCACGCTCGCCGACGCCCTCGGGGAGCTCAACGCGAGGCGCTCGTCCTAGTGCCCAACCCCACCCTCACCGGCGCGATCGACCGCCTGGCCTCGGGCGAGGACCTGCCCGCCGAGGAGGCCGCGGCGGTGCTGCGCGAGATCATGGAGGGGCGCTCGTCGGAGGCCGAGACGGCCGCCGTCCTGATCGCGCTGCGGGCGAAGGGCGAGACCGTCGCCGAGCTGGTCGGCCTGGCCCGCACGATGCGCTCGCTGGCCACGCGCGTGGAGGTGGACCGCGCGGACCTGCTCGACACAGCGGGCACCGGCGGCGGCCACCCGACCTTCAACGTCTCCACCACCGCGGCCTTCGTGGCGGCCGGCGCGGGCTGCACGGTGGCCAAGCACGGCAACCGCTCCGCCACCGGCCGCTCGGGCTCCGCGGACGTGCTCGAGGCCCTGGGCGCGCGGATCGACCTCGAGCCCGCCGCCGTGGCCGAATGCATCGAGGGCGTGGGCTTCGGTTTCATGTTCGCCCCCGCGCACCACGCGGCGATGAAGCACGTCGTTCCCGTCCGCAAGGCGCTCGCCGTGCGCACGATCTTCAACTTCCTCGGCCCGCTGACCAACCCGGCCGGGGCCACGCGCCAGCTCATCGGCGTCTCCGACCCCTCCTACATGGACACGATCGGGGCCGCCCTGGCGGAGCTTGGGGCGGACCGCGCGCTGGTAGTGTCGAGCGAGGATGGGTTGGACGAGATCGGGGTGTCCGGCCCCACGCGCGCCGTGGAGCTGAGGGACGGCCGCATCGAGGGGAGGACGATCACGCCCGAGGAGCTCGGCGTCGAGCCCGCACCCGCGGATTCGATCGGAGCCGGCGAGCCGCACGAGAGCGCCGCGCTGGCCCGGAAGGTTCTCGACGGCGAGCCCGGTGCGGACCGCTCGATCGTGGTCCTGAACGCCGCGGCCGCGATCTACGTGGGCGGCGGGGCCGACACCCTGGAGCAGGGCGCCCGGGCCGCCGAGCAGGCGATCGACAGCGGCGCGGCCCGCGAGGCGATGGAGCGGTTCGTGGCCCGCACGAAGGAGCTCGCGCCCGCGTGACCGTCCGCCTCGAGGATCTGATCGCGGCCACGCGCGAGCGGGTCGAGCGGGTGAAGCGCGAGCTTCCGCTGGCGGAGCTCGAGCGCGCCGCCGCCGCCCGCGGCGAGGGCCGCCCGTTCGCGGAGGCGCTGTCGCATCCGGGAACCTCGCTGATCGCCGAGTACAAGCGCCGCTCGCCCTCGGCCGGCGAGATCCGCGAGCGGGCGAGGGTCGAGGACCTCGTTTTCGCCTACGAGCGCGGCGGTGCCGCGGCGGTCTCGATCCTCACCGAGGAGCGCCACTTCGGCGGCTCGCTCGAGGACCTGCGCGTGGCGCGCCGGGTGAGCGACCTGCCGATCCTGCGGAAGGACTTCACGATCGACCCGTACCAGCTCTGGGAGGCCAAGGCCGCGGGCGCCGACGCCGTCCTCCTGGTCGTGGGCGCGCTGCGCCAGCACGAGCTGGGCGCCCTTCAGGGCCTGGCCCGCGACCTCGACCTCGACGCGCTGGTCGAGGTCCACTCCGAGGAGGAGCTGGAGTCCGCGCTCGAGGCCGACGCCGACGTGATCGGGATCAACAACCGCAACCTGGAGGACTTCAGCGTGGACCTGGCGCGCACGTTCGAGATCCTCCACGACGTGCCCGCGGGCAAGATCGTCGTGTCCGAGTCGGGCATCGCCGACCGGGCCCAGATCGACGAGCTCGAGCGGGTGGGGGTGGACGCCGTGCTGGTCGGCGAGGCGCTGATGCGCGCCCCCGACCCCGAGGCCGCCGTGCGCGAGCTGACGCGCACCGAGGAGCCGACGCAGGCGTAGCGCCATCCGGCGGGCCGGGTTCGCCGCCTCCGTAACATCGCCGGGATGAGCACCGTGCCCCAGCTCGACCCCGCCGGCGTGCAGGCGCTGGGGGCGAAGATCGCGGCGAACGTGCGGCGCGCGGTGAAGGTGCCGGACACGACGCTGCGCGACGTGATCGTCGCGCTGGTCGCCGAGGGCCACGTCCTGATCGAGGACAACCCGGGGGTGGGGAAGACCGCGCTGGCGCGCTCGCTCGCCCGCAGTGTGGAGGCCGAGTACGCCCGGATCCAGTGCACGGTCGACCTACTCCCCGCCGACGTGGTGGGGACCAACGTCTTCAACCAGCGCGAGGGCCGCTTCGAGTTCCGGCCGGGGCCGGTGTTCGCGAACGTCGTGCTCGTGGACGAGATCAACCGCGCCTCGCCCAAGACCCAGTCCGGGCTGCTCGAGTGCATGCAGGAGCGCCATGTGACCGTCGACGTCCACACCCACGAGCTGGCCCGGCCGTTCGTGGTCGTGGCCACCCAGAACCCGGTCGAGTACGAGGGCACCTACCCGCTGCCCGAGGCGCAGCTCGACCGCTTCATGGTCCGGGTCGAGCTCGGCTACCCCGAGCCGGAGGACGAGGCCGAGATGCTCGGCGACCACGCCACCGGCGACCGCGTGCTCGAGCTGGGGCCGGTGGCGACCGTGGGGGAGGTGGTCGCCGCGCAGGAGGCCGCGGGGCGGGTGCACGCGAGCGAGGCGCTGCGCCGCTACGTGGTCGCCGTGCTCGACGCCACCCGTCGCGACCCCCGGCTAGACCTCGGCGCCAGCCCCCGGGCCGGCCTGATGC
>JALZEZ010000108.1 GCA_030861775.1 Actinomycetota bacterium | reverse complement strand
GTGGCGGAGGGGCTGACCTCGGACGCCACCGCGATGGCGGTCGGCCCGGACGGGATGGTCGCGCAGGGGATGGCTCAGAACCTGAACTTCCTCCGCCCGGTCTTCGCGGGCACGGTCCACGCCGAGGCGCGCCGCCGGCACCGGGGCCGCACGACCTGGGTCTGGGACGTGGAGATGACCGACGACGAGGGCCGCCTCTGCGCGATCTCGCGGGTCACGATCGCCGTACGCCCGATGGCGGACGAGCTGAAGGCGAAGTTCGGCCTGGCCTAGCGCCCGAAGCGGTTGGTGATCGGCAGGCGCCGGTCGCGGCCGAAGGCGCGGGTCGAGATGCGGATCCCCGGCGGGGCCTGGCGGCGCTTGTACTCGGCCAGGTCGACCATCCGGATCACCCGCTCCACGTCCGCGCGCGGCAGGCCCTCGTTCACGAGCTGCTCCACGTCGAGGTCGCCCTCCACGTAGCCGAGCAGGATCGCGTCGAGCACGTCGTACGGCGGAAGCGACTCGTCGTCGCGCTGCTCGTAGCGGAGCTCGGCCGACGGCGGGCGGTCGAGCACCGAGGCCGGCACCAGCTCGCGCCCCTCGCGCTCGTTGCGCCAGCGCACGAGCCGGTAGACCCATCCCTTGAACACGTCCTTCAGCACGGCGAAGCCGCCGGCCATGTCGCCGTAGAGGGTGGCGTAGCCGACCGAGAGCTCGGACTTGTTGCCGGTGGTCAGCACCAGCCAGCCGAACTTGTTCGAGAGGGCCATGACCAGGTTGCCGCGGATTCGGGCCTGCACGTTCTCCTCGGCGATGTCCGCCTCGCGGCCCTCGAACGGCTCCGCCAGGGCGGTGTCGTAGGCGCCCATCAGCTCCTCGATCGACAGCTCCAGGAAGTCGGCCCCGAGGTTCGCCGCGATCGCGCGCGCGTCGGCGCGGGTGCCCTCGGACGAGTACGGCGAGGGCATCGACACGCAGATCACCCGCTCCGCCCCGAGGGCGTCCACCGCGATCAGCGCCACCAGGGCGGAGTCGATCCCGCCGGACAGCGCGATCACCACGCGCTCGAAGCCGTTCTTGTCCACGTAGTCGCGCAGGCCGGTCCGCAGCGCGGCGTAGACCTCCTCCTCGGGGCCGAGCGGCTCCGCCACCGGCGCGGGCTCGTCCGCGGCCGGCCCGGAGGGCTCCACGGCGCAGCGCGCGATCGGCGGCAGCTTCGGATGGCCCGCCCGGCGGACGGCCGCCCGGTGCCGGGCGTCGCGCAGGCGGGCGCCGGCCACGGCTCCGGTGTCGATCGTGCAGACCGTGAGCGACTCCTCGAACTGCGGGGCGCGCGCGAGCACGGTGCCGTGCTGGTCCACCACCACGCTGTGCCCGTCGAAGACCAGCTCGTCCTGGCCCCCGACCATGTTGCAGAGCACGATCGCCGCCAGGTTGTCGCGGGCGCGCTGGATCAGCATGCGCTCGCGCTCGAGCGGCTTCCCGGCGTGGTAGGGCGACGACGAGAGGTTGACGATCACCTGCGCCCCGGCCAGGGCCTGGGTGGACGCCGGAGGGCCGGGGTCCCAGATGTCCTCGCAGATCGTGATCCCGATGGCGATGCCGTTCAGCTCGAACAGCGCGGGCTCGGACCCGGCCTGGAAGTAGCGCTGCTCGTCGAACACGCCGTAGTTCGGGAGGAACATCTTGCGGTAGACGGCGGCCACCTCGCCGCCGGCCAGCACGGCCGCGGAGTTGTAGACGTCCTCGGCCCGCTCGGGGAAGCCCACCAGCGCCACGACCTCGCGCGCCTCGCCGGCCAGCTCGGCCAGCGCCGCGCCCGCCGCGTCGCCGAAGTGGGTCTTCAGCAGGAGGTCCTCGGGCGGGTAGCCAGTGAGGGCCAGCTCGGGGAGGACGACGAGCTGCGCGCCGGCCTCGCGGGCACGGGCGATCGAGTCGGCGATGCGGGCGGCGTTGCCGTCGATGTCGCCGACCACGGCGTCGATCTGCGCGAGCGCCACGCGCAGCGTCTCCGTGCGAATCGTCATCGCGCCCAGTATGCCGCCGGGCGATCGGGCCGAACGGGGCTGCACGGCCCCGCCCAGCGGGCCTAGCCGGTCTCGGGCGGGCTCCAGCCGACGATGCGATCCCCGGCCGGATCGAGCCGCACCCGGGCCCCCACGTCGAAGTCGTCGCGCAGCGCCTCGGGCACGGTGGCCTCGACCGTACGGCCGTCCTCGGTGCGCAGCAGCGCCGTGTCGCCCGCCCAGCGCCCGATGACCACGGCGAGCAGGCGGCCGGCGGCTTCCCCCCCGCGACTCAACATGCCCTGAGTAAAGCAGTACGTAGCCGCCCTGTACGGTCCGCTCGGTGAGCGCGGCCGCCCTGGCACTGGTGCTCCCCAGCGCGGTGGCGCACGCCACCTGGAACATGCTGGCCAAGCGCTCGAACGGCGGGCTGCCGTACGTGTGGCTGGCGGGGGCGATGAGCTCGCTCCTGATGGTGCCGGTCGTGATCGGCGTGGCGCTGGCCGGGGAGGCGCATATGAAGCCCGAGGCGGTGCCGTGGATGGTCGCCAGCGGCGCGATCCACATCGGCTACTACACGATGCTCCAGCGCGGGTACGGCTCCGGCGACCTGTCCGTGGTCTACCCGCTCGCGCGCGGCACGGGGCCGCTGCTGGCGACGGTCGGGGCCGTCGTGATCCTGTCGGAGTCGCCGTCGGCGCTCACGCTCCTCGGGGCCGGGGCGATCCTCAGCGCGATCATGCTCATCGGGCTCTCGGCCCTGCGCCGCTCCGCCCACCAGCGCCGGGCGGCGCTCTACGCGCTCGCGACCGGCGCGTTCATCGCCACCTACACGCTGTGGGACAAGCACGGCGTGGACGGGCTCGGCACCTCGCCGGTCGTCTACCTGTTCGGCGGGGAGGTGGTGCGGACGGCGGTGATGCTGCCGCTCGCCCTGCGCAGGCGCGAGGAGACGCTCTTCGAGTGGCGCGAGCACCGGACCGAGGTGATGGGCAACGCCGTGCTCGCCCCGATCTCCTACGGCCTGTTCCTGTCGGCGCTGGCGCTGGCACCGGTCTCGGCCGTGGCTCCGCTGCGCGAGTGCGGCATCCTGCTCGGGGTGGTGCTCGGGGGACAGCTCCTGTCCGAGCCCGACACCGGGCGCCGCGCGCTGGCGGCGGCCGCGATGATCGTGGGCATAGCGGCGCTGGCCTCCGGCTGAGTCAGCCCGCCACACGGTCCAGGAACCCCTCGAACTCGTGGGCGTGCCGCCGGACCCGGAACAGCGTGAGCGACGAGCCGATCTCATGGCGGGCGGACTCCGAGAAGGCCTCGCGAGGGATCCCGTCCTCGATCCACTCGACGGGCCGGCGGTGGCGGCTCGAGGCGGGCGCCTCCGCCAGCCAGGCGTAGTCGCCGGCCACGCGGCCGACCGCCACGGACGAGTCCGCCTTGACCGGGTGCACGACCAGGTCGCCGACCTCCATCTCGAAGGCGAAGCGCAGCAGCACGCCGGCCCAGACGGGGATCGCGCGCGGCTTCGCCTCCGGGTATGCCTCCGCCAGCGCCGCCTTCAGAGCGGCCCGGTCCCGGCCGGCCCGGCGCAGGTCCCCGACCCTGCGCCAGCCGACCGAGACGAACCCTCCCTCGACGAAGTCGAGGCCCGGCTTGTCGTTGTGGATGCCCCAGACGACGCTCAGGCCAGGCCCGGGTCCTTGACGGGCACCCGCATGGGGCCGCCGTCGCCGTCCGGCAGCACGAGGATCGCGCCCTCACCGGTGGCGTACGCCTCCTCGTTGTGCTGGGTGACGTCCATGCCGAGCGACTCGTCGCGCTCGGTCGCGCGGAGCGGGATCACGAAGCCGACCAGCTTCAGCAGGACGGCCGTCATCACGAACGCGTACACCGGCGTGGCGAGCGCCGCGAACGCCTGCCACTTGAACAGCTCGAAGTTGCCGTAGAGCCATCCGTCGCCGCCGTCGATCGCGTTCCAGGTCTCCTGCGCGAAGAACCCGATGAACAGGATCCCGACGAGGCCGGCCGTGCCGTGCGCGGCCAGCACGTCGAGGGTCTCGTCCACGCGCGTGCTGCGGAACACGATCACCGCGTAGCACGGGACCGCGCCCAGCGCGCCCAGGAGCAGCGCCCAGCCGGGTGCGATGAAGCCGCCCGCCGGGGTGATCAGCACGCAGCCGACGATGATCGCGGTGGCGGCGCCGACGGCGGTCACCCTGCGGCCGCGGATCGCGTCCATCACGAACCACGACAGCAGGCTCGCGGCCGGGCAGAGCAGCGTGTTGGTGAACGCCAGGACGCTGTTCTGGCCGGTGTTGAAGCCGCTGCCGCCGTTGAAGCCGAACCAGCCGAACCACAGCAGCGACGCCCCGACCAGCACGAAGACCGAGTTGTGCGGGAGGAGCGCCTGCCGGCCCCAGTCCTTGCGCGCCCCGACCACTATCGCGGCCGCGAGCGCCGAGAAGCCCGAGGCCATCTCGACCGCGATGCCGCCGGCGAAGTCGAGCGTGCCGCCCTCGATCAGCCAGCCGCCGCCGAAGCCCCAGTGCGCGAGCACGGCGTAGACCAGCACGGTCCAGAGGGCGCCGAAGAGCAGGAACGCGCTGAAGCGCATCCGCTCCACGACCGCGCCGGAGAGCAGCGCGAGGGTGATGATGCAGAACGTGCCCTGGAAGGCGAAGAAGATCAGGTGCGGGATCGTGGTCCCCTCGCGCGGATCGAACGTCACGTCGTTCATGAGCGCGTAGCCGAACCCGCCGATCAGGTCGCCGGTGCCGTCGAACGCGAACGAGTAGCCGATCGCCGCCCACGTGACGGCGCCGATCGCGATCGCCGCGATGCACATCATGAACGTGTTGAGCGCGTTCTTCCCGCGCACGAGCCCGGCGTAGAAGAGGCCGAGCGCGGGCGTCATCAGGAGGACCAGCGCGGTCGCGACGATCATCCACGCGGTGTCGCCGGTGTCGATCTCGGTCGCGGCCTGGGCGATGTTGAAGACGTCGGTCATGCGCCCACCGGCGTCACGGCGCCCTGGTCCTTGTCACCGGTCCGGATGCGGACCGCCCGCTCGAGCGGGATCACGAAGATCTTGCCGTCGCCCACCTCGCCGGTGCGGCCGCCGGCGCAGATCGCCTCGAGCGTGGGGTCCACGAACTCGTCCGAGACCGCGATCTCGAAGCGGATCTTGTCGGCCAGGCCCATCTGCACGGTCGTCCCTCGGTAGGTCTCGACCCGCTCGAGCTCGCCGCCGTGTCCCTGCACGCGGCTCATCGACAGGCCGCGCACCTCCGCGCGGAACAGCGCTTCCAGCACGTCGTTCGCCTTCTCCGGGCGCACGATGCCGATCACCAGCTTCAAGGTGTCCAGCTCCTTTCGGTCGCTGGCGGCGAGTGTCGGGGCTTGGCGCCTGAGCGTCATCCGCCCGCCGTACAGGATTCGCGACGAGTCCTTGTACGAATGGAGCAGGGCTCGTTTATCGTCTCCCGGGCACACGACGCCCCCGAGGAGAGACCGTCATGGAGCCCCAGCTCAGCGAGAGCCAGCGCGAGGCGCTGCGCGCCTTCTGCGACACGATCGTCCCGCCGATCGAGCGGTCGCCGGACCCCGAGGGATTCTGGGGCCGCAAGGCGAGCGATCTGGGGGTGGACGGCGCGGTGGCCGACCTCGTCCTGGGCATTCCGGACGAGACCGTGCGCGGGGGCCTGCTCCAGCTCCTCGACGTGCTGGCCTCGCAGAACATCCACCGGCCGATCTCGCAGCTCTCGCGCGAGCAGATAATCCGCAACCTCCAGCTCGCCTCGCCCGACGCCGCCGCCGGCGTGCACGCGCTCACCGGGATGACCTGCTTCCTCCACTACGGCGCGCCCGACCCCGAGACGGGGCAGAACCCGAACTGGAAGGTGTTCGGCTATCCCGGGCCGGCGTCGCCGCCGCCCGACGTGCCCAAGCCGATCGAGCCGCTCGAGCCCGAGGACGGGGCGACCCTCGAGGCCGACGCGGTCGTGGTCGGATCCGGCTCCGGCGGCTCCGTGGTGGCGGGCACGCTGGCCAAGGCCGGGCTGAAGGTCATCGTGGTCGAGGCCGGCGGCTACTTCAACGAGTCCGACTTCGCCCAGCTCGAGCTCAAGGCCTACCAGGACATGTACTGGCGCGGCGGCCCGACCCCGACCGCCGACGGCAACATCACCCTCCAGGCCGGCACCACGCTCGGCGGCGGCAGCGTGGTCAACTGGCAGAACTGCCTGCGCACGAAGCCCTGGGTGCGCGAGGACTGGGCCCGCAACCACGGGCTCGAGGGCGTGGACGGGCCGGACTACGACCGCCACCTCGACACCGTGCTCGAGCGGATCTCGGCCACCGACCAGGCCAGCGACTGGAACGGGCCCCACCAGCGCCTCAAGGAGGGCTGCGAGGCGCTCGGCTGGGACTTCCGGACGATCGTCCGCAACGCCGACCTCTCGAAGTACTCGCCCGAGGCGGCCGGCTACGCGGGCTTCGGCGACCAGTCTGGCAGCAAGCAGAGCGGCGACAAGACCTGGGTCGTCGATTGCGTGGAGAACGGGGGAGAGGTGCTGGTCCGCACCCGCGCGCGGCGCGTGCTGGTCGAGAACGGCCGCGCGGCCGGCGTGGAGTGTGTGCGGCTGAACGAGGACCAGACCCCGCGCGGCAGCGTGACCGTGCGCGCGCCGCGGGTGGTGGTGGCGTGCGGGTCGCTCGAGTCGCCCGCGCTCTTGCTGCGCTCCGGGATCGGCGGCCCGGCGGCCGGCCAGTACCTGCGCCTGCATCCGGCGCACGCGGTGCTGGGCGTCTACTCCGAGGACCAGCAGAGCTGGTGGGGCCCGCCGCAGACCGGCCTCTGCGACACGTTCGCCAACACCGGCGACGGCTACGGCTTCCTGCTCGAGGGCGCCCAGTACGCGCCCGCGATCGCCGCCTCGGCGGTGCCCTGGACCAGCGCCGAGGATCACAAGACGCGCATGGCCGACTTCAGGTACGGCGCCACGTTCATCGCGCTGATCCGCGACCGCGGCCACGGCCGGGTGACGATCGACGACTCCGGCGAGGCGGTGCCGTGGTACTCGATCGAGGACGAGCTCGACCTGAAGCACCTGCGCGACGCGGTGGAGGCCGAGATCCGCGCCCACCACGCGGCCGGGGCCAAGGCCGTGATCTCGCTGGCCACCGGCACCCCGACCTGGCGCTACGGCGACGACCTCGAGGCGTTCGTCGAGCGCGCCCGGCGGGTTCCGATGCGGGCCGGCGGGCAGCGGCTGTTCAGCGCGCACCAGCTCGGCTCGTGCCGGATGGGGACCGACCCGGCCACGTCGGTCGCCAACCCCTGGGGCGAGCTGCACGACACGCCCGGCGTGTGGATCGGGGACGGCAGCGCGTTCCCGACCGCCTCGGGCACGAACCCGATGATCTCGATCATGGCCCTCGCCCACCGCACGGCGGAGGCGATCGCGGGGAAGACCGACGAACCCGCTCAGGAGCCCGCCGCGGCGGCGGCGAGCTAGAGGAGGCACAGATGGCAGTCGAGACCCAGGCACCCGCACCCCCCACGCACGACGCTCCCCCCATCGACCGCGACCGGCTGTTCGTCGGCGGCGAGTGGGTCGAGCCGCACGGCTCCGGCCGCTTCGAGGTGATCGACGCGACGACCGAGCAGGTCATGGGCAGCGTGCCGGCCGGCGACGCGGAGGACCTCGACCGCGCCGTTCGCGCGGCGCGGCAGGCGTTCGACTCCGGCCCCTGGCCGGGGATGTCGCCCTACGAGCGGGGTGCGATCTGCGAGGCGGTGGCGGCCAAGCTGGCCGAGCGCTCGGAGGAGATCGCGGCGCTGGTCTCGCGCGAGGTCGGGATGCCGCTTCCCCTGTCGGTCCAGATCCAGGCCGGGCTCCCGGCGATGGACTTCGGCTCGATGCCGACGGTGGTCGAGGAGACCGCGTGGGAGGAGCAGGTCGGCAACTCGCTGATCGTGCGCGAGCCGGTGGGCGTGGTCGGCTGCATCACGCCGTGGAACTACCCGCTGCACCAGATCTGCGCGAAGGTGGCCCCGGCGCTGGCGGCGGGCTGCACGGTGGTCGTGAAGCCGTCCGAGGTGACGCCGCTGAACGCGTTCGTGCTGGCCGAGATCGTCGAGGAGCTCGGGCTGCCGCCCGGCGTGTTCAACCTCGTGACCGGCGACGGCCCCACCGTCGGCGAGGCGATGGCCCGCCATCCGGACGTGGACATGATCTCGTTCACCGGGTCCACGCGGGCGGGGCGCCAGGTGAGCGCGGCCGCGTCCGACACCGTGAAGCGCGTGGCGCTGGAGCTGGGCGGCAAGTCGCCGAACGTGATCCTCGACGACGCCGACCTCGAGCGCGCCGTGGTGGACGGGATCGGCAAGTGCTACCTGAACTCGGGGCAGACCTGCTCGGCGCTGACGCGGATGCTGGTGCCGCGCGCGAAGCTCGAGGCGGCGGAGCAGATCGCCGCGGCGGTGGTGGAGCAGATCCGGGTGGGGGACCCGTTCGACCCCGACGTCACCCTCGGCCCGCTTGCCTCGGAGGCGCAGCGCGAGCGCGTGCGCGGGTACATCCAGCGCGGGCGCGAGGAGGGGGCGAAGCTCGTGGCCGGCGGTGAGGAGCCGCCCGAGGGAGCCGAGCGCGGCTATTTCGTGCGGCCGACGGTGTTCTCCGAGGTCGACCCGAAGTCCACGATCGCCCAGGAGGAGATCTTCGGGCCGGTCCTGGCGATCATCCCGTACGACTCCGAGGACGAGGCCGTCGCGATCGCCAACGACTCGATGTACGGGCTGGCCGGCGGCGTCTGGTCGGGCGACGAGGAGCACGCCAAGGCCGTGGCGCGGCGGATCCGCACCGGGCAGATCGAGATCAACGGAGCCACCTTCAACCCGCTGGCGCCCTTCGGCGGCTTCAAGCAGTCGGGCCACGGCCGCGAGCTCGGCCGGTTCGGGCTGGAGGAGTTCCTCGAGGTGAAGTCGCTGCAGCTGTAGGAAGGCCGGGGGGG
>JALZEZ010000107.1 GCA_030861775.1 Actinomycetota bacterium | reverse complement strand
CCCGGCGATCACCGCGATCGAGACGGCCACGGCGGCCGCGAGGAGCAGCACCAGCGCGACGGCGTACATGCGCGTGGCGCGGGGAGTGAAGGCGAGGGGCTTGATCTGGTCGCGCCGCAGGGTGTTGCCGCCCAAGCGCACGCCCGTCACCCCGGCCGCGAAGCCGACGGCGAGCACGACGCCCGGCGCGTCGGCCGCGGCGGCGGCGACCATCAGGCCGGAGACCACCCCGATGCCCACGAGCTCGCGGGCGTGGATTCGCTCCCCGCGGCGGGCCACCCACACGCGCAGCCGCGCCGGCTCGTAGTGCTCGAGCTGGAAGAGGTGCAGCAGGACGTGGAGGCGGCCCGCGAGGACGGCGAGGAGGGCGAGCGCGGCGAAGGCCAGGCCGATGGCGGTCATGCCGCGCCGGCCAGCTCCCGCGGCTGCTCGCACAGGAACAGCCGCGCCACGCTCCCGAACCGGCCCGGGTCGTCCGCGTACGAGTAGTGGCCGGCGCCCTCGAAGACGGCCAGGCCCGCGTCCGGGATCAGCTCCTCCATGCGGTGGGCCATCCAGAGCGGGGTGTCGTCGTCCTGGTCGCCCCAGACCAGCAGCGTCGTGGCGCCGATCCGCGGGAGGCGGTCGGAGAGGTCCTGCTCGATCACGCGCCTGAAGGTGCCGCGCATGGCCTCGGAGGCGTTCAGGTAGTCGCTCGACGCGACCCGCGCCCGCAGCCGGTCCTGCACACCCGAGGCGCCCAGCCGGCCGGCGACCTTGCCCGCCTTGGCGACGCCCACCTTGGCCCGGTACTTCATCCCCCGCTTGGGCCGCAGCCCGGCCGAGTCGCACAGCAGGAGCCGGCCCACCCGCCCTGGGTGCTCGGCCGCCATGCAGATCGCCACCCGGCCCCCGAACGAGTGCCCGAGCAGGTGCACCCGCTCCACCCCGAGCTCGTCCAGGTAGCGCAGGACGAAGCGCGTGTAGTCGTCGGCGTCCCAGGCCTCGGGCGGAGGGTCGCTCTGGCCGAAGCCCGGCATGTCGAGCGCGAGCACGCGCGTCTCGCCCTCGAGCGCGAGCAGGATCGGCTCGACCGCCTCCAGATGGGCGCCCCAGCCGTGCAGCACGAGCACCGGCAGGTCGCCCGCGTGGCGGGTCGCGCCACGATCCACGTACCGCAGTCGACTCGTGTCCAACCTCAGAAATCCCGGTGATGCGGCCACAACATCAACCCTAGCTGCGCTTCGAGAACGCCATCAGCAGGCATAAGCACCCCGACAAGCCATCGATAAATTTGTCTAGTGAAACGATCGATCAGCCGGGCCTGGCACGCCCTGCACAGCGCGATACGCTACGTCTGGCACCCGCACAGCTCTCCCGTGGCGACTTCGGTCCAAAAGCGCGTCGATCGGCCTTTCGTCCTCACCAAGTGCGATTATTTCGTCGACGTACAGGTTTGGCCGCCCGAGACCAAGCTGTCGCCGCGCGCCTGGCTCGGGAACTTCACCCGCGAAGAAGAACCGTACGCGCTGCAGCTCCTTAACGCCTTCCTGTACTTCTCAGAGCCGCTCACGGACGCCCTGCTGCTCGGGGGCGTCGCCGACCTCACTCGGCTGATGGTACGGCCATCCGCGCGGTACGCGCAGGCACAGGCTCGCTGGACCGACTTCATCGACAGTCTAATCGTGACGTACCCGACAGGCGAAGTGCCAAGTCCAACCGACAGTGGTTTTGCGTTCGCACGAAAGGCACGTCAGGTGCTGGGGATTCCCGAGGAGCGCATTCTCAGCCCGGACGAAACGCTGGTCTTGCTCATGCGGCGCGGCCCACGGCCGATCCTGTTCCTCGACGACTTCCTGGGGTCCGGAAGCCAGTTCGTTCGGACGTGGCATCGCGTCTACCCGACTCCGGTGGGCGATCTCGCCTTCGCAACGATTCAGAGCTCGCTCAACTTCGACGCGTACTACGTCCCACTAATCGCGGCGGAACTCGGTGCCGACCACATCAAAGCCCAAGCCCCTAGTGTGACGGTCATGCCGACGCACCGACTCCCGCCCGAGTACAGCGCCCTGCATCGGGAATCGCTGATTTGGCCGGCCGAACTGCGAGGGAGCGCCGCGCAAGTCATCGAGCAAGCCAGTCGACGAGCTGGCATCCCGGACACGGGGGGCACCACCCCCGAAGACTGGCGCGGTTTCGCAGAGCTTGGTCTGTGCCTCGCGTTCTTCCATAGTGTTCCGGACGCGACATTGCCACTGTTCTACTGGGAAGAAAATGATTGGAAACCGCTCGTCCGCCGCGTCTGAAGCAGACGACGCGCTCGCGCCCGCCGCGGCCGAGCAGCTCAGCCGCTTATTCGGGAGCTACAAGGCCGAGTGGCTAAGTGAGCAGCTTTTTGACCTCTTTACTGAACCCGACTACTGGCCCGAGCTGACGACTGAGCGGCCATGCATCTTGGTCGGCGGGCGCGGCACCGGTAAGACCACGGTCCTCCGCGTGCTCTCGTATGAGGGTCAGTACGCACTGCGCGGCCGCACTCCCGAGGCAATCCAAGCAATGCCGTTCGTTGGGTTCTACGCCCGTATCGACACCAACAGAGTTCGGGCGTTCGATGGCCGCGAGTTGTCGGAGCAGGAGTGGACGCGGGTGTTCGCGCACTACTTGAACTTGACGATGGCACTGAACGTGATGCGTTTTGCACATTGGTACGAGCGGCACGGCGCTGGTGACAGTCTGCTTGATCCGCAGATCTGCGCGCTAGTCTCGGAGAGTTTCAACCTCCCCCATGCGAGCGATCGTCACGCGCTCCATGAAAACACGCGGTCTGCGCTAATCCGCCTCGAAGCTGAGGTCAACAACGTCGGCGAAGCCGCCCCATCCGCCCTTTCCATGCAGGGCGCACCAGTTACGCTGCTGATGACCCATCTGCAGAGCGCACTTCCAAAGCGTCTGTTCTTTTTTCTCTTCGACGAATACGAAAACTTCACGGAGTACCAGCAGCGCGTAGTCAATACGCTGATTAAGCACTCGGGCGAAACACACACATACAAGGTGGGCGTGCGAGACTTCGGCTTTCGAACCCGCCTCACCTTGAACCCGGATGAACAACTGATCAGCCCCGCTGATTACGTGCGACTCAGTATTTCTGAGAAGCTCACCGGCGAGCGATTCCGTGCTTTTGCGACCAAGGTATGTAACAGCCGCCTGCGCCGCTTGGGCTTACCCGAGCAGCGGCGGGAGGCAACTATCACTAAGCTTCTTCCACGGTTCGGTGAAGAGGAAGAAGCTCTCGCACTGGGCGTCGGGGACGCGCTTACTCGTGAGCTGAAACACTTAGACGAGCCGCTCTCAGAAGACACGCTGAGTGCATTCACCTCGGCACCGAAGCTGCATCAGTATGTAGTTCTTCGGTTTGCGCGCGCCCGGAACGAATCAGTTGCGGCCGCGGTGCGTGGATACATTGCTGAGCCGAGTCGATGGCGCGATCGAATAAACAACTATGGCTACGCGCTCTTATTTACGATCCATCGTGGTCGGGGCAAGCGCGGGATTCAGAAGTATTACGCAGGCTGGGATACGTATGCTGCGCTCGCTGCCGGAAACATTCGTTACGTCCTCGAGCTGGTTGAACAGGCCCTTCTGCTGCACTTGCAGGAGTCCGGCGATCTCACGGCCGCGATCAGCCCGGAGGTCCAGACTCGGGCGGCTCAAAGCGTTGGGCGAAAAAACCTTGGTGAGCTCGAGGGCCTTTCCGTGCATGGGGCGAAACTCACGAAGCTAGTGCTGGGGTTAGGCCGCGTCTTCGAGCTACTTGCCCTCGAGCCCCTACCGCACACGCCTGAGGTAAATGAGTTCGAGCTCGCCGACCCCGGCGAGGAGGGAAACGGCGACCGCGTAGACGTGGGAGCGGTCGAGGATCTGCTTCGGTCTGGGGTGATGCATCTGGCGCTTCTTCGCCGCCCAGGCAGCAAGGTTTCCACGGATGCGAGCGACACGCGTGACTATGACTACCGTTTGCATCCGATCTTCAGCCCATTCTTCGTATTCAGCCATCGGCAAAAGAGGAAGATGAGCCTCTCCACGGCTGAGCTGCTCGGTCTGGTTCGGGTACCGAGAGATACGATTCCCGAAATCTTGCGCAGACACAACCGTTCAGCCGACGAACCCCTTCCAGAGCAGCTAGACCTGTTCAGAGCTTATTTCCACGGTGAGCCTTAGGCGACCGGCGTTTACCGAACTCTTTGATGCGCTCGAAGAGTTTACGCCCGAGCGTCAGAGCGTTTATGTCTACGGGACGACGCCAGAGGAGAGGAGCGCCCACTCTGCAGAGTGGGAGTCCCGGGCATCGGACGTTACGTTTGTCCGCCTTGCGGGCGCAGATCGCCACAGCGCGACGTTCGTCGAGGGACACTTGGAGCACGCATTGTCGCTGCGGGATCTTGCGGGCCTCAAGGCGTTCTGGCAACAGTACAGCCGCCGCCTTACGTATCTTGATATCACGGGCCTGGGACACCACGTCTGGGCACCGTTGCTCCGTGCAGCACTTGCCGTCAGTCGTGACGTACGGGTAGTTTACGTCGAGCCGACTGACTACACACAGAGCGGTGCCCCGACTGAAGGAGAGATTTTCGACTTGTCAGAGCGCATCAGCGGTATAGCACCGATCCCCGGTTTTGCGTCCCTTGCGCTCGGTGACGATGACGACTTCTATCTCGTAACCCTCCTGGGCTTTGAGGGAACTCGGCTCTCGTACCTGCTTGAGAATGTGCAGCCCCTCGCGGGTCGGATTGTACCGGTGGTGGGCGTGCCTGGCTTTCGTGCAGAGTATCCGTTCTATGCGTACCACGGGAACAAGTCCCCATTACGTGATTCACGCGCATGGACTGCGGTGAGATATGTCACAGCGAACTGTCCGTTTCGCCTCTTCTACGCCCTCGAGGATCTCGCTCAACAACTACCGTCGCCGATTAAGGTTGCGCCGATCGGCACGAAACCGCACTCCGTCGGTGCTGTGCTGTATGCGATCGACCAGCAGGCCTCGGTCGAGATCGTATATGACCATCCCATTCGAACGGCAAAACGTACGATTGGGGCATCCCGCGCGCTGGTCTACCACGTAGCGCCCTTGATCACCCGCGGCCCGTGACGCTTGTAAAGGCGGGTAGCTTCCGGGACCTCCATTACACACCCCCGGCGATTGCGGCTGACGTAGCTAGCGCAGTTGATCTAGCTGGCGCAGCGCGGGTAGCCGACTTCGCCGTCGGAAACGGAGTCTTGCTGAGGGCGGTCCGTGCTCGCGCACCCGACTCGCAGCTAGCAGGAACCGACGTTTGCGCTCAGACCATTCGTAAGCTGCGCTCCGTTGAGCCCGATTGGCTACTCGGTGCGTGCGACTTCCTAGCTCCTCGCTCGAGGAGCAGGTGCAGGGTCACTTCTTCTGGCGCGACCTTTGATGTCGCCGTACTCAATCCTCCGTTCTCCTACCGAGGCGGACAGCGGTATGACGTCGACTTGCGTGGGTCGCGCCAAACTGGCAGTCCCGCCGCCAGTTTTGTCGCCCTTGCGACACGGTACGCACGTCAGGTCGTCGCGCTGTTGCCGGCGAATACGCTCGAGTCTGAACGTGACATGACATTGTGGCGTGAGCTCGAGCGCGACTGGGAAATTCTCAGACTGACCGAGTACCCACGCGGGGCGTTTCCAGGCGTTTCAGCAAAAGGTGTTCTCGTCCGCTTGTCGACCAAGCGCACCACCGGGGAGCGGCCTGATGATCGTGAGAAGTCGAAGGTTGTGCGATCGCGCCGTGTGCGCGTGCAGCTCGTCCGTGGGTGCACACCGATACACCGAGCTGCGCTGAACCCGCGCGGTGGGCGCCTGCTGCATACAACCGGGCTCGGTCGCGAAGGGATGACGTTTCTTCGAACTAGGGCACTTCCGGGGCGAGTCATACGTGGGCCAGCCGTGGTCCTCCCGCGCGTCGGTGCTCCCGTTGCTTGGAAGGTCCACACGTATCTAAGTCCACTACCAATAACCTTGTCCGACTGCGTGTTTGGCCTCGTTTGTAGTAGCAGCTCCGAAGCGCTCGAAGTAGAACGCAGGATCAAGTACGCGTGGGATGGCTTTCAGACCGTATGGACCGGTTCGTGTGCGCCTTATACGACTGTTTCACGGCTTCGGGATGCGCTAGCCCGGATCGATATCGAAGCTTCTAAGCCCTGAGCTTCCGAGCCCTCGGAGACCGCGCTGTGAAGCTGGAAGGTGTTCAACGAGCTCAACAACGAACGGGGTCGCGGGCTGTATAAGGAGCTGGGCAATGCGCATCCCGCGCCTGACGCGTTGAGCTCGCTCCTGCACGCTCGCCATGATGACGATGATCTCGCCTGTGTACCCAGGATCTATTAGACCTGGGGCGTTGAGTACGAAAAGGCCTTGGCTCGCGGCGAGCCCGCTCCGCGAACATACGAGTCCAACATGTCCCTCCGGGACGGCGACAGCTATCCCAGTGGGAATCGCCCTCGATCCGGTTACGGCGGAGAGGGTCATGTCGAGCCGCGCATACAGATCAACTGCTACGTCCGTTTCGTGCGGTCGGGCCGGAAGCGGAAGCTCTGGGTCGAGTTGTTGGACTGGGAGCCGAGCCACGAGTGAAACCGTCACCATCTTGCGCCCCTCCCCTGCGGGCGCAGCGTCAGTCTGACACGTGCTACGGATTGAGCGGTCACGCGCCTGCATTCGGCGTGGTGCCTCTTGCTCCGCCCCGCGCCTCGAGCGTCGTCAACGGGCGACGTCGACGGGCGACGTCGGACTTGACCCGCCGGTGGGGTCGACCAGGTCGTGCCACACGGCTCAACCAATGCCCCCGGCCCAAAAGGAGTAGCCCACGACACGCGGTTAATCATTTAGGCGGGGGAGATCAGCCCGTGGGCGCCATCGCGTTGTCGTGGGGAGTATCGAGTGCTCTGCGGGGTCATCTCCCCCAGCGGCGCGGTACGCCAGTGCGCGCCAACGGTCAGCAACAGTTCGTCTACGTTGCGCAGGTCGTTCGGCAGGATCGACGGCACTCATCGCCGCCTCTGTCGCGAATGGGGGTCTCGCGTTACCGTCGTACGAGCCGCCGCGCCCGCACCCCCGCGCCCATCAGCGCGGTCATCGCCCGGTCCGGGCCGCTGCCCTCCGGCGGGAGCAGGCCGAGCTGCCGCATGAGCGTCGTCGTGTCGTAGAAGGCGCGCATGGTCGCGAGCTTCCCGTCGCGGACCTCGTACAGCTCGGCGATGCGTATCTCGACCGGGCGGCCGGTCGGCGGGATCGTGCCCGACGGCGTCTCGAACGGGCCTTCGTGCGTCCCGCGGCCGATGTGCTCGGTGACCACGTGCTCGCCCTCGGCGTGGGCGCTGACCACCTCGGTCCGCGCGTCCGGCAGCGCGGTCCTGAACGTGGACAGCCACTCCCGGAGCCCGGCCGGGCCGCGGAACGTCCGTCCGCTCGGTGCATCGAACAGCTCGAAGTCGTCGGCGGCGAGGGCCGCGCAGCGGGCGAGGTCGCCGTCGTTGAACGCGTCGAACAGCGAGCGGACGACCGCCACCGGATCCACCGCGTCATCTTCTCCGAACGAAGGACGGGTGTCCATCTCGGGGCCTTCCCGTTCGTCTTAGGGTTGGAGGCGGCGAACGGCGCCGCCACGAGATACCGGAGGTTCGGATGAAGTACCTGCTGACGATCTACGGCGACGAGAGCGGCTTCGAGACGATGACGCCGGAGCAGGGCAAGGAGCTGATGGACGCCTACGGCGCGTTCGGGGCCGAGATCGAGGCGGCCGGGGTGTACGTCGGCGGCGAGGGGCTCCAGCCGTCGGCGACGGCCACGACCGTGCGGGTGCGCGACGGCGAGCGGCTGCTCACCGACGGCCCCTTCGCGGAGACCAAGGAGCAGCTCGGCGGCTACTACCTGCTCGACTGCGAGGACCTGGACGAGGCGATCGGCTGGGCCGCCAAGATCCCAGGCGTCTTCCAGGGCGCGGTGGAGGTCAGGCCGGTCATGGACTACGAGGCGATGGGCGCCTCCGGCGACCACCCGGCCTCGCGGGAGGCCGCGCACTGACCGAGGCGCACGAGGCCGCCGTCGATCGCCTGTTCCGCGAGGAGGCGGGGCGGGCGGTCGCGGCCCTCGCGCGCGTGCTCGGCGACTTCGACCTGGCCGAGGACGCGGTCCAGGAGGCGTTCGCGACCGCGCTCCGCGTCTGGCCGCGCGACGGCGTGCCGGACCGGCCGGCCGCCTGGATCGCGACCACCGCGCGCAACCGCGCGATCGACCGCATCCGCCGGGCCGCCCGCTTCCAGGAGAAGGCCGCCGTCATCGCGCAGCTCGAGGAGCTCGGCGGCGGCGAGGACGACCAAGTGATCCCCGACGACCGGCTCAGCCTGCTCTTCACCTGCTGCCACCCGGCGCTCGCGGCCGAGGCGCGCGTGGCGCTCACGCTGCGGCTGCTCGGCGGCCTCGGCGTGGCGGAGATCGCGCGCGCGTTCCTCACCAGCGAGGCGGCCATGGCGAAGCGGCTGACCCGCGCGAAGCGGAAGATCCGCGACGCCCGGATCCCGTACGAGGTCCCCACCGACGAGCACCTGCCGGACCGGCTGGCCTCGGTGCTGGCCGTGCTCTACCTGATCTTCAACGAGGGCTACTCGGCCACCGCGGGCGATGCCCTCGTGCGCCACGAGCTGAGCGCCGAGGCCATCCGGCTGGCCCGCGTGCTCGTCTCGCTGATGCCCGACGAGCCCGAGGCGATGGCCCTGCTCGCCCTGATGCTGCTCCACGACTCGCGCCGGGCGGCGCGGATCGACGCCGCCGGCGAGCTCGTGCTGCTCGAGGACCAGGACCGGTCGCTCTGGGACCGGGAGCAGATCGCCGCCGGGCGGGCGCTGGTGGAGCGCGCGCTGCGTCACCCCGCCGCGGGGCCGTACGCGCTCCAGGCGGCGATCGCCGCCGAGCACGCGGCCGCCGCCACGCCGGCCGACACGGAC
>JALZEZ010000369.1 GCA_030861775.1 Actinomycetota bacterium | reverse complement strand
GCGCGAGCCACCCGCGCGCCGAGCGGCGCGCGCCGCGTGCGGGCAGCGCCGCGAGCAGGAGCGGCACGAGCATCAGCGCCGCGTTCTGCCGCGTCAGCGTGCAGAGGCCCGCGAGCACCCCCGCCAGCACGATCCAGCGCAGCCGTGGATCGCGCCGCCAGTGCAGTGCGGCCGCCACCGCCCCGAGCACCAGCGGCGTGAGGAGCACCTCCGACAGGAACGCGCTGCCGAGCATCCACATCGACGGGTAGACCGCGCCGATCCCCATCGCGACCAGCGCCACCCGCGCCCCGAGGAGCTGCCAGGCGACCAGCCCGAGCAGGCCCACCGTGAGAGTCCCGAGCACCGCCTGGGCCAGCCGCGCCACCGTCCGCGAGTTGCCGGGCGTGGCCTTGTACACCGCCGCGAGGAAGAACGGGTAGGCCGGCGGCCGGTACGCGCTGGCCCCGTCGATGTCGCGGGCCGGGGGCGGGTAGCGCCCGTCGTCGGCCAGCGAGATCGCGTGGCGCTCGTAGTCCTGCGGGTCGGCCTGGAGCTCGTAGTCGGGCGTGGCCACGACGACCACCACCCGGACTACGAGGGCCAGGGCCAGCAGCAGTACGACCGCGGGCCTCACGTCCCGGCCGGCGCGGGCGCGTTCCGGCGCCGGAGGTACGACCAGATCTCACGCAGCAGGCGGCGCTCGAACACCACCGTGAACGCGAGCGTGGCCACCACGTAGAGAGCCAGCTCGGCCAGCGCGCGCGCCAGCGGCCGGTCACCCGGGATCACCCGCACGGCGAGCACGACCGCCGCCGCCGGGATGCTCGGGACCACTGCTCGCCAGGTGTGCCGCAGCATTCCGAAGCCCTCGAACAGCCGCCGCAAGAAGTAGGTGCGCGTGATCAGGTTCAGCACGGTCATCGCCCCGAACCCGATCGGGAAGCCCGGCAGCCCGAGCCAGACGATCAGCGGAGCGGCGATCACCGCGAAGCCGACCAGGTTCACCACCGACGACACGAAGATCGGCCGCGTGTCGTTCACCGCCCTGAAGAACAGCGTCCAGTTCCAGCCCACCTGCTGGAACGCCGCGATCAGCCCGTAGGCGGCGATCAGCCCGATGGCCGGCTCCCAGCGGTCGCCCAGCACGAACGTCACGAGGTCGTCGGCGAACAGCGCCAGGGCCACCCCGAACGGCATCCCCCACACCAGCGCGAGGCGGTTGGACTTGACGAACGCCTCGAACAGCTTGTCGCGCTCTTCGGCCACCCGCGCCACGGCCGGGTAGAGCGTCTGGCCGATCACCTGGTCCACCCGGTCGGCGAAGGCGGCGATGCCGGTGGCGAGACCCACCGCCCCGAGCCCCGCGAGCCCCACCACGCGGTTGCCGATCAGGAGCGTGCCCTGCACCACGAGCAGGTTGCTGAACCCGTAGCCGACCAGCGGCCACGAGAAGCTCGCGTACGCGCGCACGGTCGCGCGGTCGAAGCGCCATCCGATCCGGTACGGCGCCACCGTCTGCGCCAGCACCGCGGCCGCCGTCGCCCCCGCGACGGTGCCGATCACGAGCGACCAGTACCCGACCCCGGCGATCGCCAGCGCGAAGATCACGATCGTCGCGATCACCGGGTCGGCCGCCGAGATCGACCGCTGCCTCACGAAGTCCATCCGCCGGTAGAAGGTCCAGATCGGCGCCTGGAAGGCGGTGATGATCACGCTCGTCGCGAGCACGATCCCCGGCACGACGATCTGCGTCTCGTCGTAGGCGAGGCCGTACAGCGGGAGCGCCACGCACACGAACCCGAAGAACGCCAGCGAGGCGATCAGCTCCAGCGTGAACGCCTTCTGGAAGGCGGCCTCCTGGTCCTCCTCGCGCTGCTGGACGTACTTGTCCTGGATCCCGAGCTGCTTCAGCCAGACCAGCGTGATCAGCGTGGTGACCAGGATCGTCCAGACGCCGAACTCCTCGCGGGTCAGGAAGGCGGCGACCAGGGTGCGCTGGAGCAGCCCGAGGCTGGCCAGGCCGACGTTGAACGCCGAGTTGATGATCGTGCCGCGCGCGGTGTGCTCGCGCAGCGTCCGCCCCTTGAGCGAGACGTCGTCGGTCGCGGCGCTCATCCGGTCGCGCCGAAGAGGACCGTCTCGTGCTCGCCCGGCGAGAAGTGGTCGAGGTAGAGCCGGTACCCGGGCTGAGCATCGAGGACGAGCGCGGGCAGCTCGGCCAGGTCGGAGTCCGCGTGGTAGGCCGCCACGGCCAGCTTCGGCGAGTCCTCCGCGAGCCGCCGCCGCGCTCCGCGCAGCACGTTGGGCTCGGCCCCCTCCACGTCCATCTTCAGGAAGCCGACCCGCTCGATCCCCTCGCGCTCCGCGAAGTCGTCGAGCGTCACCGTGGTCACGGTGCGCGTGGCCCCGTTCCCGCCCCGGGTGACGGCGGTGAGCTGGCCGGCCGGGGCGAACTCGAGCCGCTCCCCGGTGCGGTCCCAGAGCGCCTCCTCGACCACCACCACGCGCTCGGCGAGCCGCGGGTTGAGCTCGAGGTTCCGGCGCAGCACCTCGACGCTGTCGGGGCTGAACTCGAACGTGTAGACGCGCCCCTCCGGGCCCACGCGCTCGGCGAGCCAGAGCGCGGTGTCGCCCCAGCACCCACCGGCGTCGATCGCCACGTCGCCGGCCTCGGGCTCCACCCGTGCGGTCCCGTGCCGGTACGCGTACTGCTCCAGCTCGAACATGTTGAGCACCACGAGCGAGTGGCTGTAGAGCCGGACGTCCCCGTCCACCCGGTAGCGGTGCAGGCGCGGGAGGAACGGGTCGGTCACCGGGATCGCATCGTCGCCGGACCGGCACGCGCGGTCCACCCGCGCCTGCCGGTCCCGGTACTCGGCGGCGCCCACCGGCAGGTCCACGTGGCTCGGGCCGAGGGTGCGCAGCTTGAGCACGTCGAGCAGGAGCTGGCGCGAGCGGTCGTCCGCCATGGCCTCGTACGTGCGCTCGAGCCCGTCGAGGTTGTCGAGGATCGCGCCGAGTCGCCGCGAGGCGCGCTCGGGGTCGAAGTGGCGGCGATTGAAGCCGGCGCGGCGGGCGCCTCGCTCCGCGACCGCCTTCGCCCGCTGCCGCGCGCGCTCGAGGCGGCGGCGCCAGGGGAGGTGCAGGGGCTCGAGCTCGCCGGGGCGGTCGTGGTCGAACCCCGCCGCGAAGCCGTGAGCGTCGCGCAGCAGCTCGAACAGGAACCTTTCCCTCAGCTCTCCCTCGGGCACGCGCGAAGAGCTTACGCTCGCGGGAGGGGCCTCAGAGCACCATGGTGCGTCGCCGCAAGCTCGCCTGCACGAGCGCGGCGAGGCTCACGGCGTCGGCCGCGAGGTCGATCGCGGCCACGAGCGGCGCGCGCTTGCGGAAGGGGCGGGCGCGGCGCGCGACGTGGCGTGCGTAGGGGACGGCGGCGGCGAGGGGGACCGGCGAGCGCAGCAGCCGGGCCGCCGCCAGGCCGGCCAGGGCGGCGTCGAACGCGGCGCTGCGCGGCGTCAGGAACCAGCGGGCGTGGAGGAACTGCTCGCGCAGCTCGGGGATCCGCTCGACCATCGCCGGGAAGTGCCGGCGCCGCCAGTGCTCCTGCAGGTAGGCGGCCGCGCCCCGGGAGAACACGGCGTGCTCGACGAGCGCATCGGGGCAGAAGGCGGTCCGGGCGCCCGCACGGCGAGCTCGCCAGCCGAGCCAGACGTCCTCGCTGAGCGGCCGGCCACGGTCGTGGATCCACGCCTCGAACCCGCCGAGGCGCTCGAAGAGCTCGCGTCTCAGCGTCACGTTGGCGGTCTCGTAGAGGCCGGTCTCGCGCTCGACCCAGAGGCTCCGGTCGAACGGGCGCATCGGCACGCCGTGCTCCGGGCGGACGACCCCGACGACGAGGTCGGCGCGCTCGAGGCACGCCAGGGCGGCTCGCAGCCAGCCGGGCGAGGGGTAGCAGTCCGAGTCGGTGAACGCGAGCAC
>JALZEZ010000368.1 GCA_030861775.1 Actinomycetota bacterium | reverse complement strand
ACACGGCCATGCCCGCCAGCCCCGACGAGTCATCTAGGAGCAGGACCTCTCCGAGACCCTGGCTCTCCACGGCGCGGATCTCCCGCTCGAGGTCCAGCCCCTCGTAGGCGGTGGCGGTCAGTTCCCTGCACGCGTCCAGGGCTCGGGCCCGTTCAGCAGGCGGAAGCGCGGTGTAGCGGATGGGCTGGGGCGACCGTCGTGGGGCGATCGGCGCCTTGGTCATCACCGGGGTCAGAAAGCGTGGCCAGAACCCGAACTTCTGGTACAGCCCGTGGTGCTTGGGGCTGTGGGCGAAGGTGAACAGGCCGGCGTGAGCCGTGCCCCAGCGGTCGAACAGTGCGACGGTGGCCTGCATGAGGCGGCTGGCGACTCCCTGGTCCCAGAGCTCGGGGCGCACGGAGAGGGGTCCGAAGAACCCCACGGTTCCCCAGCGAGTCACGAAGTTGGTCCCGGCGAGCTGCCCGTCTTGCTCGGCCGCGAAGGCGGCGCCGGGGTCGGCCAGCCAACGGGTGTGGACGTAGTCCTTGTCACCGAACAGGGAGGTCACGCCCGTGAACGTGTCGAAGGCGGAGCGCAGGATTGCATCGGCGAGGGTGAGATCGCTCTCCCGCAGGTCCCGTACGATGACGTCGGCCCGCTCGGCGGCTACGAGGGAAACGGTCTCGGTCATGGTCGCTCCTTCGTCGAGTCGATGAGGCCATGATCGAAGAGGTGCCCACCCCCGGGCATCGGGCAGACCCCCATCTTTAGGTCATCTCGCCCCCACACGATGGCTGGCCGCGAAGGCCACCAGCTCGGATCGGCCCTCGACGCCGACCTTGGCAGCCAGGTTGGCGATGTGGCGCTCGACCGTCTTGGGAGACAGATAGAGGCGCGCCGCGATCTCTTTGGTGGAGCGTCCCTCGGCCAGCAGCGCCAGTACCTCCGCCTCCCTCGGGGTCACCCCCGCGGCCGCCCAGGGGGCCGCCAGGTCGGGAGCCGGCCGACGGCGTCGCGGCACCCGGGCGCCGGCCCGGCGGAGCAGCGATCGGCAGGCCGAGGCGACCGCGGGCGGACCGGCCGGATCGAAGAAGGCCAACGCGTCGGCCAGCCATCGCTCCGGGTCGCCCCAGCCGTCGACGAGGGCCGCCTCCGCCACCAGCCGGCGGGCGTGGTGCCGGTACCAGTCGGACGGGACGAGGTCGGTGTCAGCCCGAGCGAAAGCCTCCTCGGCTTCGGCGGCGCGCCCTTGCCGGCCCAGGATCACCGCCCGCGCGTGGCCCACCCATCCTCGGATCAGCCAGTACACCGTCAGGCCCGACGCCTCCACCTCGATCACGGCCGCCTCGCCATCGCTGCCGTCGAGGGCGTGGACAAGGGCCCACAACCCCCGGTTGGGCGCGGTGACCGGCGTGCCCCGCAACAGTTCCATGCCGGCATCGAGCTCGCCCAGCGCCCGGACGCGGTCCTCCCGGACGACCCACAGCAGCGTCCGGGCCATGAGCGCAGCCACCCCGTGGACCTCAGGGTGGCCGCCCGAGACAGTGACGGCCTTGTCGATGGCCGCCTCCATCTCGACCTGCTGATCCATCAGGGCGTGAGCCACCGCTTGCAGTACGAGCCCCAGTCCTTCGACGAGGGGGAGCCGCAGCCGCCCCGCCTCGACGGCGCAGTAGCGGCCGGCGTCGAGGGCCCGTTCGGGTTCGACATGATTGGTGAACCAGGCGGCCATCTGCAGGCTGACGGTGGCGGCGGTGGCCAGCGCCCCCGCGTCGAGCGCGGCCTGACGAGCCTGGGCGAGCCGATCGAGCGGGCCGCCGCCGAGCAGGTCGAGGGTGCCCAACTCATGCAGTGCCCGGACGCGCCACAGGGTCAGGCCGTGCTGCTCGGCCAGTGCCAACGCAGCGGAGAAGGCCCGGGCCGCTGAGGTGAGGTCACGCTGACGTTCGCGTTGGCCCAAGACCGCGAGGGCCTCACACGCCAGCTCGTAGCGCCCGTCGGACTGAGACGTGGTCAACGCCCTCTCGGCGAGGGTCACGGCATCGTCGAGGCGGCCTTCGCCGAGCGCCACCTGTGCGGCCAGGACCTCGTACTCGCTCGCGGCAACGCCACCTGATGCCGCGAGCTCTCGGGCGCGGTGGAGCTGATCCAGGGCTCGTGCCCAATCGGCGGACACGATGGCCGTTCGAGCCAGCCACAAATGCACCTGCGCCCGGCGCGTCGGCGGGCCCCCCAGGTCGGCCAGCTGAGACAGCAGGCGCTGGCCGACTTCACCCACCCGCTCGGCGTTGCCGGCCCGGACGAGCACCGCGCAGAGCGCCTCGTCAATCTCGACCGCCAGTTGCCGGTTGTCGCCGGCCAGTCGTCGGGCCCGCTCCAGGTTCGCCTCGGAGCTGGCCAGCGCGCCGCGACCGAACGACCGCCGGCCCGACTCGAGGTGCAACCCGGCCGCCCGGGCGGGTTCCCCAGCCTGTTCGGCGAGCTCGGCCGCCAGCTCGCACCACTCCCCCGGCAGGCCCGGATGAGCGGTCTCGACAGCACGCAGACCGCGCGCCGCCAGGGTTGCTCGCTCCGGCGGAAGGAGTTCCGCGAGGATGGCGTCCCGAGTCAGAGCATGGCGGAATCGGAAGCGGGGGCCGGGATCGGCGGCCTCCACGGACAGCAGCTGGGCGTCGACAGCCCGGCGGAGGCGATCGACCACAGTGGCTTCGTCCTGGCTGCTTATGTCCGCCAGCAGGCGCCAGTCGAAGCTTCGGCCGAGCAGCGCCGCGGCCACGAGAAGGTCCCGGGTGCCCGGGGCTGCTCCCAGTCGTCGCCGAACGGTCTCCGCGAACGTAGCGGGGATGACCAGGCCCGGAGAGCGGTCGAGGACCCAGCCGTCGGCTGTCTTCTCCAACTCGTCGGCCTGGACCATCCCTGCCAACAGCTCCTCGACGAGAAACGGCAGTCCATCGGCCCTCGCCACGACCACCTCGGCAAGCTCGCGGGGGACGACCGAAGCCCGCAGGCAGCCCGCGGCCATCAACACGACTTCCTCGTCACTCAGCCTCGGGAGCTCCACGATGGATGCGGAGCGCCGGGTGGCAAGGCCGTGGACGCACGTCAAAGCCCTGCTGGGTTGCTCGCCGCGAAGCGAGACCAAGCAGAAGACGGGTTCCCCCGCGATGTTGTCGGCCAGGTACTCGACGACCTCGATCGTCTCGGCGTCCGCCCATTGCAGATCCTCGAGCACGAGCACGCAGCCAGCGCCTTCGCCCAGGGTGGCGAGCAGCCTGAGCACGGCTTCACCCAGGACCACGAGCGACTCCTCCCCGGGTGACTCGCCGGGGAGGCGCCACTCGGGGACGAGCCGCCCGAGGATGGGCCGAAAGGGTGCCAGCTCCCGAACCTGTGGCGGTCCAGACTTGCGAAGATGTGAGAACAGCGCCTCCGCGACGGGCCGGAAGGGGAGCGGGCTGTCGCGCTCAACCGCCCGGCCGGTCAGCACAAGCGCTCCCCGACGAACGCCCTCCTCCGCCGCCTCCCTCAACAGGCGCGACTTGCCGACCCCAGCCTCGCCCGCGACGACCGCCGTCGCGCCGTGTCCGTCGGCCAGGCGATCGAGGGCACGTCGGAGCTCCTGCCACTCCTGGTCGCGGCCGACAACCACGGGGCACAGCAGCTCCCGCACTCAGACGAGCATGCCACGAACGCGGGCGCTCGCTCGGAGCTCATTGCGCCATGAGATCGGCGCCAGCAGCTGGCCAGCGCGACAGACATGGGCGATCTGCTCCACCGGGCAGCTCTCGCCGAAATAGTGCAGCCGCCGGGCCCGATTCGGCGGTAGGTGCGTTCGGGTCGGCCCACGATCGCTGCTGTCGGCCGCGACAGATCGTGCAACCCCTTGGCGCTCTCAAGACGCAGCTGGGGCCAGGCGGCTCCGACCTCCAGGTCACGTCCTCCTCTTCGCGGCGCGCCGTGCAGACATCGAGTGCTTCGCCCGCGATC
>JALZEZ010000106.1 GCA_030861775.1 Actinomycetota bacterium | reverse complement strand
GGCCGGCTCGGGCTCGGGCGGCGCCGACACGGTCACGCTCGCGGTGGCGTCCGCGCTCTCGCCGCTGTCGTCGACCACGCGGAGCCCGACGCTGCGCTGCCCGGCCTCCTCGAACGTGTGCGCGAGGCGCGGCTCGCCGCCGGTGACGCGCTCGAACGCCCCGTCGCCGTCGAGGTCGAAGGCGTAGCTGGCGACCGAGCCGTCGGGATCGCGCGACCCGGACCCGTCGAGCACGACGGGCTCGCCGGCGGTCACCTGCTGGGGCGAGACGCTCAGCGCCGCCACCGGCGCCTGCTTCTGCTCGTCGCCCGACCAGGCGGGGACGGCGGCCGCCAGCAGGGCCATGACGACGGCGGTTGCGAGTCCGGCGCGCCTCACGTGGGCCGATCCTAGTCGCTGCACATGGAGGCGTACGGACGCGGACGCGCCGCGGTTCAGGTGCCGGCCAGGCGGCCCAGGTACCCGTGCGCCTCGTCGAAGGCCCAGCCGAGCACCAGGAGCTTCGTCCGGAGCGAGGCCGCCATGTCGAGCGGCAGCGCGTCGGGCGAGTCCTCGACCATGTGGGCCAGCTCCACGAACCGGTCCAGCTTGTCCGCGCGCGCGTCCTCGTCGAGGCCGTCCCAGTTGGGGGCGAGCTCGGTCTCGTAGAACTCGTCGGGCTCCACCCCGAGCCCGATCATGTGCCGGACGTCCGAGGTCGGGGCCTCCACCTCGCCCTCGAGCAGGTCGCGGATCAGCGCGCGCAGGTCGAGCTCGGCGCCGCCGCGCTCGCTGTGAAGCGCGGTGAGCGTGGCGCGCATGGTCCGCGCGTCGCGCGCGAGCGAGGGCGCGGCCGAGGTCGCGCTGTCAGCGCCGCCGAGCAGCCGGTCCAGCAGGCCCATCGTCGTCTCCTGGGTACGACCCCGCCCGGCGCTCGGCTAGTCGCCGAACTTCTCGCAGGCGTCCTCGGCCTGCTTGCGGGCAGCTTCGTCCGGGATCTGCTTCGTCGACTCGAGGCACTGCTCCTTGGCCTCTTCCTTGAGCTCGTCCGTCTCGCCGGTCTCGGCGGAACGGCAGCTCGCCTCGGCGGTCTCACGCGCCTGGCCCTCGAGCTTCTTGGCCTCCTCGAAGCAGCGATCGATCGCCTCGTCCTTGCTGTCCGGAGCGTCCGTCTGCTCCTGGGTCGTCCCGATCGTCGGGGTGTCCCCACCGCCGCCGCCACCGCCGTCGCCGTCGTCGTCACCGCATCCGGCGGCGAACACCGCGGCACAGGCCAGTGCGGCGAGGAGGGCGAAGAGTCGCTTCATCCGATCGTTGGTCATGGGCGGGGAGTAGATCAGATTCGCGGATAACGTACGTGGAGATGGGTGCGAGCCTGCCGAAGAAGCCCAAGCTCGAGGGGCTCGAGGACAAGTGGGCCGAGCGGTGGGAGAGCGACGGCACGTACCGCTTCGACCGCTCCAAGTCCCGCGAGCAGATCTACGCGGTCGACACGCCCCCGCCGACGGTCAGCGGCTCGCTCCACGTGGGGCACGTGTTCTCGTACACGCACACGGACGTGGTCGCGCGCTTCCAGCGGATGCGCGGGCGCGAGGTCTTCTACCCGATGGGCTGGGACGACAACGGCCTGCCGACCGAGCGCCGCGTGCAGAACTACTTCAACGTCCGCTGCGACCCGCAGCTCCAGTACGAGCCGGGCCTGGAGGTCGAGCCGGGCGGCGACGGGCCGCCGCGGATGGTCTCGCGCCCGAACTTCGTGGAGCTCTGCCTGAAGCTCACCGCCGAGGACGAGCAGGCCTTCGAGGACCTGTGGCGGCACCTCGGCCTGTCCGTGGACTGGTCGATGACCTACACGACGATCGGCGAGCCGGCCCAGCGGGTGTCGCAGCTCTCGTTCCTGGACGAGCTGGAGAAGGGCCTGATCGTGCACCAGGCCGCCCCCACGCTCTGGGACGTGGGCTTCCGCACGGCGGTGGCCCAGGCCGAGCTGGAGGATCGCGAGATCCGCGGCGCGTTCCACAAGCTGCGGTTCGGCGCCGAAAACGGCGGCATCGAGATAGAGACCACGCGCCCGGAGCTGCTCGCCGCGTGCGTGGCCCTCGTCGCCCATCCCGAGGACGAGCGCTACCGGGACCTGATCGGAAGCCGCGCGCGCACTCCGGTGTTCCGGGCGCCGGTCCCGATCCACGCCCACCCGCTCGCCGACCCCGAGAAGGGCACCGGCGTGGCGATGGTCTGCACCTTCGGCGACACCACCGACGTGACCTGGTGGCGCGAGCTGGGCCTGCCCGTGCGCGCGGTGGTGGCGCCGGACGGCACGCTGGCGCCGGTCGAGTGGGGCACGGAGCCGTTCTCGTCCGACGACCCGGCCGCCGCCCAGGCCGCCTACGACCGCCTGGCCGGGCAGCGCATCGAGGGGGCGCGCAAGACGATGGTCGACCTCCTGCGCGAGGACGGCACGCTGGTCGGGGACCCGCAGCCGATCAAGCACGCGGTCAAGTTCTTCGAGAAGGGCGACCGGCCGATCGAGATCGTCACCAGCCGCCAGTGGTTCGTGCGGACGATGGACTACCGCGACGACTTCATCGCGCGCGGGCGCGAGATCGACTGGCACCCGCCCTACATGCGCGCCCGCTACGAGGACTGGATCAACGGCCTGACCGGCAACTGGTGCATCAGCCGCCAGCGCTTCTTCGGCGTGCCGTTCCCGGTCTGGTACCCGCTCGGCGACGACGGCGAGCCCGACTACGAGCGCCCGCTGCTGGCCGACCGCTCGGCGCTGCCGGTCGACCCCTCCACCGACGTGCCGCCCGGCTACACGGGCGAGCAGCGCGACGTGCCCGGCGGCTTCACCGCCGATCCCGACGTGATGGACACCTGGGCCACCTCGTCGCTCACCCCGCAGATCGCCGGCGGGCACCCCCAGGACGGCGACCTGTTCGCGCGCGTGTTCCCGATGGACCTGCGGCCGCAGGCCCACGACATCATCCGCACGTGGCTGTTCTCCACCGCGGTGCGCAGCCAGTTCGACCACGGCGTGGCCCCGTGGCGGAACGCCGCGATCTCGGGCTGGATCCTCGACCCGGACCGCAAGAAGATGTCGAAGTCGAAGGGCAACGTGGTCACGCCGATGGGCCTGCTCGAGCAGTACGGCTCGGACGCGGTGCGCTACTGGGCCGCGAACGGGCGCCCGGGCGCGGACACGGCCTTCGACGAGGGGCAGATGCGCATCGGGCGCAAGCTCGCGGTGAAGCTTCTGAACGCCTCGAAGTTCGTGCTCGGGATGCCGGAGTCGGCCGGCGGCGGGGCGGCCGAGGCGGTGGACCTGTCGCTGCTGGCCCGGCTCGAGCAGGTGGTGGAGGAGACCACCCGCCAGTTCGAGGCCTACGACTACACGGCGGCGCTGGAGCGGGTCGAGAGCTTCTTCTGGTTCTTCTGCGACAACTACCTGGAGCTGGTCAAGGACCGCCGCTACGGCTCGCGGGGCGACGGCCCGGCCGCCTCGGCGGACGCCGCCCTGCGCGTGGGGCTCTCGGCCTGCCAGCGCATGTTCGCCCCGTTCCTGCCGTTCGTGGCCGAGGAGGTCTGGTCCTGGTGGCGCGAGGGCTCGGTGCACCGCGCGCCGTGGCCCACGGCCGAGGAGATTCGCGAGGCCGCCGGCGCCGCGCCCGGCGACGCCGAGGTGCTGCACGTGGCCGCCGCGGTGCTGCGCGAGATGCGCAAGGCGAAGTCCGAGGCCAACCTGCCGCTGCGGGCCACCGCGCGGTCGGTGTCGGTCTCGGCCCCGGCCGCTCAGGCGGCGCTCGTCGAGCAGGTGGTGGCGGACCTGCGAGAGGCCGGCGTGACCGAGGAGCTCGTCGTGAACGGCGACAGTGAGGGGAGCGGGATCGAGGTCCGCGTGGAGCTCGACGGCTCCGCCTGACGGCGCCGTCCTGCCCTGGTGTCCCAGTGGGGCACCAGGGCAGGACAGTTCCCCTAGTGACTCACGAAGCGGGGCGGCTCCGCGCGCTCGCCGCCGGCCTCCGCGTGCTTCGGGTCGTCCCCGTCACCGGCCACCTCCGCCGCGCCGACCAGCGGCTCGCGCTCGATCGGCTTCGCCCCCGCCCGCTCGGTGACGGCCTCGAGCCGGCGCAGCCCGGCCACGATCGAGCCGACCAGGACGATCGCGATCAGCAGCACGATCAGGTAGCCGAACAGCACCAGCGAGCCGGAGGCGTCCGGCTTCTGCTCGCGCTGTAGGAGCTCCTTGTCGTCGATGAAGGGGCGCGTGAACGAGGCGCTCGCCGGGACGGCCTTGGCCGGGATGGCCTTGTCCTCGGGGAAGTAGATCGCCATGCCCTCGACGGCGTTGCCGCGGTGCAGGCGCAGCGTCGACTTCCAGGTGCCGTGGACCGGCAGCGGCTCCTGCGAGCGCCACACGCCGGGCGAGACCTCCTTCATCTGCGAGACGACCGAGCGGCCCTCCTCGCCCTGCCAGGCGGTGATCAGGAACCAGTGGGCGTCGTCGGCGGCGTCCGCGGGCTCGAGGCGGGCGGTGACCTCCACCGCGCGCTCCTGGCCCGGGATCACGTCGCGGAGCTGCACGTCGGCGACAACCTCGGGGTCGCCCTTCGAGATCGGGGCGGCGTACACGCACACGCCGATGACGGCCAGCGCGGCGAGCGGGGCGGCCCAGCGCGGCACGGGCGGGAGTCCCGGCTCCGCGGTCACGGCGCGCCCCGCCCTCGCGCCCAGCACCCCGGCGCCGACCGCGGCGATGAAGCCCGCGATGGCGGCCTCGGGCAGGAGGCTGGCCGGCCACTCGA
This sequence comes from Actinomycetota bacterium, assembly GCA_030861775.1. Classification (GTDB taxonomy): domain Bacteria; phylum Actinomycetota; class Thermoleophilia; order Solirubrobacterales; family Thermoleophilaceae; genus AC-37. The sequence continues at coordinate 4,278 of JALZEZ010000106.1, read as the reverse complement.
CGGTCCACCAGACGTACGACCAGGCCCACTCGGCGGCCAGGCCGACGGTGCCGATCAGCGCGCCGGCCGCGGCGCCGAAGGCCACGGTGCGCTCGGGCTTGATCCGCAGCGCGACCAGCTCGACCATCAGCGCCTCGACGACGTAGAGCGGGAAGTGCAGCGTGGTGTGGCCGAAGCCGGGCGAGACGATCAGCGCCAGCAGGCCCTTGACCACCAGGTAGAAGGCGACGGCCATCAGCGCGCCGCCGCGGCCCAGGTGCACGCGCACGATGGTGAGCGCGCCCGCCGCGGCGAGCATCAGCAGGATCGGGTGGAAGACCAGCCGGAACTGCGGGACGGCGTAGTCGAACTCGCCCTGGAAGGTGGACAGCGCGATCAGGAACGCGCCGGCGAAGCCGATCACCGAGATCCGGCGCACGATCAGCCCGCTCTTCGACGACACCTGGTCCACCGGGATCGACCGGCGGCCCTCGATGATCAGCACGAAGCCGCCGATCACTGTCAGCGCGGCGCCGCCGAACAGCAGGAGGTGCGTGGGGCCCCAGAGGGTCACGTCCTGGCCGAAGACGCGGTGCCACATGTCGTCCAGCGGGAAGGCCGAGAGGGCGACCGCGGCGCAGATCAGGATCAGCACGCCACCGAGCGGCGCCTGGAGGCCGCGGGGGAGGCGCACGGCGGCCTCGCTGGGCTTGCGGTCCGGCATCGCGCACGCGAGCGCGCCGGCCAGGAAGATCATGCCGAGGCCGAGCAGGATGAAATAGTGGGAGGCGTTGGCGAACGGGCCCTCGTCGCGGCCGGCGTCGATGTGGGTCGCGATGTCCCAGTACATGCCGAACACGGCGATCAGCAGGCCGCCGCTGTGGACCGCGAGCGGCACCGCGACCCAGCCCGGGAGACCGGAGACGCGCTCGCCGAAGGCGCCGAGGTTGCGCAGCAGCTGGATGCGCCCCTCGCGGTGGCCCACGATCACCCAGGCCGCCACCCCGGCGGCCACCATGCCGGCGAGCGTGCCGATCGCGATCTGGAGCACCTCGCCGCCGCCCGCCGAGGGGGCCTTGGAGGGGTCGCCGTGGGCGAGCGCTTCGGGGGCGACCACGAGCGCGGCGAGCGCCGCGAGCGCGAGGACGGTCGGGTACCGATTGGTGCGCATGGTTGTCCCCCTCATGGTTGCGGTGGGCGAATTGGGTTACTCATGTCGATGTGACACAAAATGATGTCACGTTCTGCTACGTAGTATCCGCGCGATGGCCGGGGTAAACGACGACCTGCTCACGATCGACGCCCTGGCCCAGGAGAGCGGCCTGACCACTCGCAACATCCGCGCCTACCAGTCGCGCGGGCTGCTCCCCCCGCCGCAGGTGCGGGGACGGACCGGCTACTACGGCAAGGAGCACATCGATCGCCTGGCGCTCATACGCGAGATGCAGGCCGACGGGTTCAACCTCGCCGCGATCAAGCGGCTGATCGAGGGCGCGGGGGGCGAGTGGGAGGAGATGCTCGGGTTCAAGCGGGCCGCGCTGTCCGGCTGGGAGTCGGAGGAGCCGGAGGTGACCACGCTCGAGGAGATCGCGGAGCGCTTCGGGGTCGATACCGACAGCGACCCGGAGCCGCTCCGGCGGGCCATCGAGCTCGGCGTGTTCGTGCCGCTCGGCGAGGGGCGCTTCGAGGTCCCGAGCCCGGCCCTGATCCGGGCCGGCGAGGAGGTGGTGGCGGCCGGCGTGCCGCTGCCCGCGACGATCGAGGTGCTCGCGCGGATCATGCGCCACGTGGACGCCGTCGCGCGCACGTTCACCCAGCTCTTCCTCGACCACGTGCTGCGCCCGTTCCAGGAGCGCGGCGCCCCGGCGGAGGAGTGGCCACAGGTGCGCGAGTCGCTGGAGCGGCTTCAGCCGGTGGCGGGCCAGGCGGTGTCGGCCGCCTTCGGGATCCAGATGACCGCGGCGGCCGAGGAGACCTACGGGCGCGTCCTCGGCGGCGAGGACTTCGACTCGGGCCGCGGCTCGGGCCGCGGCAGCGGCCACCCGCGCTCCTCCGGCTCGCGCCGGCGCGCCCATTCCGGGCGGCGGCGGCGAGGGGCGGGGGCCTGATGGCCGCCGAGCCCCCCTCCCACGAGGTGCCGGGCGCCGCCTCCGCGGTCGTCATCGACCCGGACCGCGAGGCTCCGGCCGGGCTCGAGGGGCGGGTCGTCGGGGAGCAGGCGTTCCGCGTCCGCTTCCGTGTGGCCCTGACGGTGATCCCGCCGCTGGCCGGCATCGTCACCGCCATCCCGCTCTGGACCGCGCACGCGGAGAAGGACTTCTTCTCCGCCGCCTCGCACGTGCTCGCGATCGGCGGCGTGGCGCTGGTCATCCAGGGGCGCTTCTTCCGGCTCCGCCCCCACGTCACCGGCCAGCCGGCCGACCTCTACGCGATCCTCAACCTCATCACCGTGCTGGTGTCGATCGGCGTCGGGCTGGCCTTCTCCTTCCGCGCGCTCGCGTACGGTGAGGCGCGCACGCCGGACTTCCCGCTGGTGGCCGCTTCGCTCTCGACGGCCGTGGCCGCGTTCGCGGTGCTGGCGCTGTTCGGCAACCCAGGCGAGGTCGAGGAGGGGGACGTGGAGGAATGAACCCGATCGGACGAGTGATCGGAGTGCCGGCCGAGCTGATCGCCGGCCTGCGCGTGCTCCCGAAGCTCGCGCGTGACATGGAGGCCGTCCGCGAGGCCACCGAGGCCATGCCCGACGTGCGCCAGGCAACCACCGACATGGAGCGCCACACGCGCGCGCTCCCGGACGTGCTCGACTCGCTGAACACCGTGGCCGAAGGCATCGCCATGCTCAAGCCGATGGACGAGCGGATGCAGACGATCGAGGGCGCCATGCCGGTCCTGGTCGAGGTCCAGCAGCACCTGGCCCAGCTCCCGGAGACGATGGACAGCCTCGACGCCGGCGTGAAGGAGATGTCGGCGAACCTCGACCGCCTGCTGATCGCGCTCGAGCAGCTCAGCGCCAACCTGACCAGCCTCGACGGGGCCATGGGCCCGATCGGCCGGCTGGCCCAGCGGATCCCCGGCGGGAAGCGCACCGGCGACATCGTCGTCTCGGCCGGCTACGCCGTCGTCGGCCGGTGGCGGGAGCAGTACGACGTCCACGACCTGACCCGCGCCGGGATGCTCATGGAGCAGTGGGGGGTCGCCCAGTTCGCGCACCGGCCGTTCGGCACCCTGAGCGAGGGCGAGCGCAAGCGGGCCCAGATCGCCCGCGCGCTGATGCCCGACCCGGAGCTGCTGCTGCTCGACGAGCCGGGCGCGGGCCTCGACCTCGGCGGCCGGGAGGACCTGGTGGCCCGCCTGTCCGACCTGGCCCGCTACCACTACGCGCCGGCGCAGGTACTGGTCACGCACCACGTCGAGGAGATCCCGCCGGGCTACGACCACGCGCTGCTGCTACGCGCCGGCGAGGTCGTCGCCGTCGGACCGGCCGACGACGTGCTCACCGACCAGGCGCTGTCGGAGACCTTCGGCCTGAAGCTGTCGCTCACCCGCACCGACGGCCGCTTCACCGCCCGCCGCGCCGCCTAGCGGCACCTCGTTAGGGTGCGGCCATGGCTGAGTCCGGGACGCTGCCCGAGTACGTGACCCTGCAGGTGGAGGACGGGGTGGGCACCATCCGCCTCGACCGCCCGAAGATGAACGCGATCGACGACCAGCTCCAGCGCGAGATCCGCGTCGTCGCGCTGGAGACGGCGGAGCGGTCCGACGTCCGGGCCGTCGTCCTCTACGGCGGCGAACGGGTATTCGCCGCGGGGGCGGACATCAGGCAGATGGCGCAGCTCGACGGTGCCGGCATGGCCGCGTGGGCGCCGGAGCTGACCGCATCGTTCACCGCGGTGGCCACGATCCCGAAGCCGGTCATCGCCGCGGTGAACGGGATGGCCTGCGGCGGCGCGTTCTACATGCTCGGCGAGGTCGAGTTCATCCTCGCCAGCGACGACGCCGTGTTCTTCGACCCGCACGTCACGTACGGGATGACGGCGGCGTTCGAGCCCATCCAGATGCTGTCGAAGATGCCGTTCCACGAGATCATGCGGATGTCGCTGCTCGGCAACCACGAGCGGATGTCGGCCCAGCGGGCCCACCAGATCGGCCTGGTGTCGGAGGTGGTGCCCGCCGGTGAGCTGCTGGACGCGGCCCGGTGGGCGGCGGCGGCCATCGCCAGCGCACCGCCGGTGCCGGTGCAGGCCACCGTCCGCACCCTGTGGGCGGCCCGCGAGCTGTCGCGGCGGCAGGCCATCGAGC
>JALZEZ010000367.1 GCA_030861775.1 Actinomycetota bacterium | reverse complement strand
CCGCGGAAGACATCGGGCGGTGGGCCGGGGGCGGGATGGGGCCGGGGGGCCGGGACGAACCGCCGGCGGGGCGGCGACGTGGCATCTCCGATCACTAGAACGACGTTCTAGAACTTCGTTCTAGTGAGAAAGGGTGGGCTCGCGTGACGCTCCGCCGCACCGCCGGGCGCCCCCCGCACGGCGTGACGCGACCGACGCCGCCGCACCGCCCGAACGCCCCCGCACCGCCCGGATCGCCTTGCGACCCCTACGCCAGCGGCCGCTTCACGGCCATTCCCGGCCGCCGCGGGAATCCCGGGGGCGTCTCGGCCACCTTCTCGTACACGTGCAGGTGGCGGCTGCGGCTGCCCTCGTACGGCGCCACGGGCAGCGCCACGCGGGGCTCGAGGCCGAGCCGCTCGGCCGCGGCGGCGCCGGCATCCTCCTCGGCGTCGTCGCGCTGCCCCTTCCAGGCGACGAGCACCCCTCCAAAGCACAAAAGGGGCGCCGCGTACTCGGCCAGCACGGCCAGCGGGCCCACCGCGCGGGCGGTCACCGCGTCGTAGGCCTCGCGTCCCTCGCCCGCCCCCCACTCCTCCGCCCGCGCTGCGACGGCGCGCGCGTTACGCAGCTCCCCGGCCGCCGCCAGCCGCTCCATCAGCGCCACCTTGCGCGAGGCCGATTCGATCAGGTCCACGCGCGCACGCGTGAGGACGGCCGCGAGGACCAGACCCGGGAAGCCCGCGCCGGCGCCCACGTCCGCGATCGCCGTCGCCTCCCGCAATGGCTGCACGGCCAGGCCGGCCAGGCTGTCCGCCACGTGCACGTCCACGAAGTCGGCCACCCGCACCGTGCTGTGCGGGTCCGGCTCGCGCTCGAGCGCCTCCAGCACACGTTCGAGCACCGCGGCCGCGCCCGGATCCGCCCCGTGGCGCCGCAGAGCCGCCGCGATCTCCTCCGACCGTTTCACGGGAAACGGTCGACGCGAGCGTTCAACGTGAAACGGTCAGTGGGACCGCACCGGCGAGACCACCAGCCGCCGGTCCGGCTCGTCGCCTTCGCTGTGCGTCTGGATGTCGGCGCGGTCGCGCAGATAGGTATGGACGAGCCGGCGCTCGGCCGCCGTCATCGGCTCGAGCTCCACCGGCCGGCCGAAGTCGAGGGCGTCCGAGACCGCGCGATCCGCGGCCCGTTGCAGAGCGGATTCGCGGCGTTCGCGGTAGCCAGCCGCGTCGACGATCACCTGCCGGTCCGCGGGCCCGCCGCGATAGGCCACGCGCAGCGCGAGGTGCTGGAGCGCGTCGATCGTGCTGCCGTGCTTCCCGATCAGGATCCCGAGGTCGTCGCCGTTGACGGTTGCGCGGATCGAGTCGTCGTCCTGCTCGATGTCCACGCTGGCCCGCAGGCCGAGCCCGGCCGCCACCCGGCTCACCAGAGCGCGAACGCGCTCGGCGGGCTCGTCGGGCAGGTCGGCGCCGATCGAGCCGGCGGAATCCGGGTCGAGCTCGGCGCTCACCCGTGCGGGCCGCCCTTCGGTCTCGTCGCCCTCGTCGAGGACGGCGAACTCGACGTCCTCGGCGCTGATGCCCGGGTGCTCGCGCTCGAGCTCCTTGAGCGCGCTCCACTTGGCCTCGCCGAGGGTCGCGCCCTCCCCGAGCGCGCGCGACGGCTCACCGGCCTCCTCCCCGGACACCATGGAGCGGCATTGTGCCGCAGAGCGCCGCGCAACGGCTGTCAGCGGCGCGGGGCGCGCGGATCCGCGGCGCGCTAGCGCCTGCGCCCGGAGCGTTTCTTCTTCTTACGCGGCGACGGTGGCGGCGGCTTGCGCGGCCCGCCGTTGCCGCCGTCGGCGGACGCCTTGCCGCCCGAGGCCTTCGCCCCTGACCCGCCCTTCCCGCGAGCCGGCGCGTTCTTGCCGCCCCCGCCGGCGCGCCCCGGCGAGGCCGCCTTGCCGTCGCCCTCCGACGCCTGCGCCGCGGCCCGCTCGGCGGCGCGGGCGATCATCCCCTGCCGCCGCTTCGCCGGCTTCGCGCCGCCCGTGTCGCCCTTGCTGGAGTCGAGCGGGTCCGGCGGCGGCAGGAACTTCTTCACGACGAGCTGCTGCCCGATCGTCCACACGTTGGTCGTGATCCAGTAGACGAGCAGGCCGGACTCGAAGTTGATGATCACGACCGTGAACACGAACGGCAGCGCCAGCATGATCCGGCGCTGGTTCTTGTCCTGGACGTTGATCATCGTCACGAGGCTCGAGCCGAGCTGGGTCGCGATGTAGATCAGGATCAGCGCCACCAGGACCCCGCCGGTGGCGGGCTCGGTCAGGTCCGGGATGAACAGGAACTCCTCGCCGTTCCCCTCGCGGACCTCGGCCTTGAACTCGTCCTGGCGCTGGAGGTAGTAGAGCGAGAGGAAGAACGGGAGCTGCAGCAGCAGCGGGAGGCAGGAGCTCAACGGGTTGAAGTTGTGCTCCTGGTAGAACTTCATCAGCTCCTGCTGCTGGCGCTGCTTGTCGTCCTTGAAGCGCTCCTGGATCTTCTTCATCTCGGGAGCCAGCCTCTGCATCTGCTGCATCCCGCGGACCTGGCGGTAGGTGAGCGGCAGGATCGCCAGCCGGACCACGACGGTCAGGCCGATGATCGCCGCGCCCCAGCTGAAGCCCATCTCGTCGTGGAAGAAGCTGAGGATCCACTCGTTAGCGTCGATCAGAGGTTGAAGGGGATTGGCGGCGAGCGGGAGCATGGGCCTCAGAGGGCGCGGAAGACGCGCTGGTCGTGGACGTGGTCGAACCCGCCGCGACTGAGCGGATTGCAGCGGATAACCCGCCATGCGGCGAGGATCCCGCCGCGGATCACACCGTACGTGCGCACCGCCTCGACGGCGTATTGCGAGCACGACGGGTAGTAGCGGCAGCGAGCCGGCAGGGCCGGTGAGATAACCCTCCGGTAGAGGTGGAGGGGAGCCAGCAGCGCCTCGCGGAACGCCCTCACGACGCCCGCTCCGCCATCAAGCCGGCCCGCTCGAGCAGCTCGCGCAGGGCCTCCTCGACCTCGCGCTCGCCGCCCTCGCGCGCGAACGACGCCGCGTCCGGGCGGGCGACCACCACGAAGTCGTGACCGCCGGGCAGCTCGCCGGCCACGGCGCCGAAGGCCTCGCGCAGCAGCCGCTTGACCCGGTTCCGCTGCACCGCGCCGCCGACCTTGCGCCCGACCGACACGCCGAGCCGCGGCTCCTCGCCGGACTCCGCGTTGGGGAAGGCGTAGACCACGAGCTTCTGGCTCGCGTGCGAGCGTCCCTCGCGGAAGACCCGGTCGAACTCGGCGCTGCGGGACAGGCGCTGGCGCCTTCCGCGGCGCCTCCCGCCGCCGTGCGCCGCCGCCATAGCTACGGGGTGAGCCGCCTCCGGCCCTTGTCGCGGCGCCGCTTGAGCATGTGCCTCCCGGCGCGCGTGCGCATGCGTGCGCGGAACCCGTGGGTGCGGGCGCGCTTGCGCTTCTTGGGCTGGTAGGTGCGCTTCATAGAGGGCAGCCGGGGACGGCGCGGACGAAGGCGAGAGCATAGCGTCCGGCCCCCTCGGCCGAGGGTGTGCACAAGCTGTCGATGCCGCTCGCGAAGCCGCCTCCGGAGCTTTTAATCGCGATTTGCGAGAACCCCGCCCGAGCGACCTGCCGGGTTGTGAACATCGCGTTACACTGGCCGCTCCGAGGGCTTCGAGGCCGCGCCGCGACAGTCCTTCCTCACCGAATAGCCACCTTCGCCCAGCCTCCCCGGAGGGCTGCAGCCGACCCGTGCCCGGAGACCCCGAACCGCCGTCTGATCTCGCCGAAATCTGGGCAGCGGTCGCGCGCGAGCTCCGCTCCGAGGTCACCGACTCCACCTTCCACATCTGGATCCAGCCGCTCACCGCGGTCGGCCACGTGGGCGGGACGCTCTTCGTGCGCGCACCGGACCACATCCGCGGCTGGGTGGAGGAGCGCTTCCTGGGGCTGATCCGCCGGGCCGCGA
>JALZEZ010000105.1 GCA_030861775.1 Actinomycetota bacterium | reverse complement strand
GCCCGCAGGAGACCCGCGTGGCCGCCCGCGCCGCCGCGGACTCCGAGCACCCGGTGCCGGACGCAGCGGAGTAGACGGCCCGGCGGCTATAGCCCGGTCTGCGGAGCGCCGTGCGCGCGCCACGTCTCGTGCGCGGCATCGCGTTGCCAGAGCTGACCGTCGGCCCCGAGCACCCAGGCCGACGGCTCGGGCCCGTCGGCCGACGTGCCGGCGGGCCCGGCGATGTCCGTAAACCACCACTCGTCGCCGGGATGGGTCGGCTTGCCGTGATTGACCCAGCCCTCGCCCCAGGCGCTCGGCGACCACGAATACGACCAGAGGTCGCGGACCACGTCGAGCATCCACACGACGCGCCCGCTCAGCAGGACCCGGCCCACCGCGGCGTCGGGGTAGCGAGCGATCGGCTGGCCGTGGGAGGTCCACTGCCATTCGGTCCCGTCCCACCAGTGGCTCCAGACCGCGGATGACTCGCCGACGGCCCAGACGCACGGGCGCCCGCGGTCCAGGAGCGCGGCCCCGAGGGGGATCATGAGGTGATCGCCCGGTGGACGGCCGTGGTCGCTCCAGCGCCATCGCGAGCCGTCCGTCCAGCGCGACCAGAGCGCCCGCTCGCCGTCCAGGAACCACATGTAGGGCCGCTCGTCGTCCACGACGACCGCGCCGGCCGGCTCGTCGATCGTTTCGTACTGCGGGGTCCCGTGCGGCTCCCAGACCCATGTGCCGCCGTCCAACCGCCGTAGCCAGAGCTGCCCGTCGGCCGTGAGCCACGCGAACGGCCGGCCCGCGTCCGCGACCAGGGCCCCGAATGCCGTATCGATGGTCGCCTCGGGAGGCGTGCCCTGATCCGTCCAGCTCCACGCCTGGCCATTCCAGCGGAGCAGCCACAGGCGTCCGCCGCGGCCTGTGACCCAGACGTGGGGCCGCCCGCCGACCGCCGCCGCACCCATCGGCGCGACGATCTTCCCGTCGGGGGGGAAGCCCAGGTTCGCCCAGCTCCACCTCCGCCCGTCGGTCCGGCGCATCCAGAGCTCGCCGCGGTCGTCGATCGCGAAGACGCAGGGCCCGTCCCCGTCGAGCGCGGCCGCGCCCAGGGGCGACTCGAGCCGCGCGACTCGGACGGCTTCGAACTCGGCAACGCGCGGCACGACGAACCTTCGGTCGGAGCCACCCTCGAGCGTAAAGCCGGTCGCGAGCCACGCGTTGCTGCCGCGCGTGCTCGCGTAGCAGGTCACGTAGTCGCCCCATGCAGGCTGGTCGGGCGAGCTTCCGCCGCGCTTCGCCAGCACCGCGCGCCACACGCCCGCGTCGTCGTCGCGGAAGCCGACGACATGGGAGGGATGCGACCACAAGGCCCGGCTGATCCCACCCCCCCAGGACGCGGTGAACCCGAGCCTGCCCGACGCGGACGGCGCGGCCGCGGGGTAGGCCCAGGCCTGGGAGTTCCCCCAGATGTCGGGCTCGTCCACCAGCCGCTTGGTGGCCTCACTGATGCGGACGACCCTGATGTAGGGGAACACGTGGTCGTCGTCCGCGCCCGCCATCCACATCAACGCGATGTTCCCGCCCGACAGCACCGACCCCCTGACGCGGTCGTCGGCGCGCGCGAGCCAGTTGGCGCCGTCAGGCGCCTTCGAGGAGATCTGGGTGCTCCAGGGCGAGACCTCGATCGACCACGCACCGATCGGGGCGGCCGCGGCGTCCGGCCACGCGTACAGCCGCACCCGCGACTCGCGGACATCGGACCAGTACATCGTGTCGTGCGCACCCTGTGTGAGGCGTGGCGAGGCGATGTCGTCGCCGGCCCAGAACTGCATGCTGATCGAGCTGCGTGCGGTCACCCGCGGCAGCGGGAAGCGCATGACGGCGGACCGGACCCACTCCCTGTCGACCGCTATGTCGCCGCTCACGTAGAGGTTGCTCGCGGTGAGCGCGGCGTTGGGGAAGTCGAACCGGCCGTCCTGCCAGCGGGGATCGAGCATCTCGGGCGTGATGTCCCAGTAGAACCAGCCGTTCGGGAAGCTGCTGTCGGACGTGAACGCGATCCGGAAGAGACCGCCGCCGCCCGGCGGGACCGTGTACTGGAGGATCCAGATCCAGAGACGGCGTCCGGGGTCGTAGAGCGTGACCTGGTCGCAACAGAACTCCGTCCCGGGCGGGGGTTCGAACCGGGCATTCGGATCGACGAAGGTCCAGCTCCCGCCACCACCCTCGAGCGAGTAGCTCGCGAACCAGTTCCCGGTCACGAAGAGGCGGGGGCCGCGTCTTGCCGCGGTGGGCTCGCAGATGGTGCCGGTGCGTCCTCCGGTCGCCTCGCGATCGAGCTCGTGGACGGCGATCAGCCGGGTACCCAGCAGGTCGCTCACTCCGGGAGCGGGTCCTCCGGCTCCGTCGGCGGCGGCAACGGGCGCCGGACGGGCGGTGCGCCTTCGTGGGGTTCCTTCCGCGGCGGCCCCGGGCGCCGCGGCTTCGGGAGCATCGCGGTCTCGCGCTCGTCAGGGTCGAAGTCGTCCGGCGCGCCCGCTCCGGGCTCGTCGGGGGCCTCGACCGGGGGGCCGAGCTCGACCTCCTCGAACCGGGACGACTCCTCGGGCGGCCGCTCCTCCGTCATGTTGTCTCCCGCTCCGCGAACCTCGACCGACCAGCGGGACCTTACCGCCCCGGCAACGCGGTCGCGCACGCTCGCCACTTTCGTCACGGCCCCGCAAACAACCCGCACGTTCCGGTTACAAGCTGGCCGCTCGCGCCCGTTCCGGCCAGGCCCGCCTGTACTCTCGCCCGAGAGCTGATTCAAGAGGCAAGGAGCTTCCGCAAATGGCAGCAACCAACATCAACCGGGTCGTCATGACCGGCAACCTGACGCGCGATCCCGAGCTACGCAGCACGAACAGCGGCACCTCCGTGTGCGGCCTGCGGATCGCCTGCAACACGCGCCGGAAGGACGCCTCCGGCAACTGGGTGGACAAGCCCAACTACTTCGACGTGACCGTGTGGGGCGCGCAGGGCGAGAACTGCTCGCAGTACCTGTCGAAGGGCCGCCCCGTGGCGATCGACGGCCGCCTCGAGTGGCGCGAGTTCACCGACAAGGACGGCAACAACCGCCAGGCGGTCGAGATCGTGGCCGACTCGGTCCAGTTCCTCGGCTCCCGCGAGGGCGGCGGCGAGAACGGCGGCCGCTTCACGCCGCAGAGCGACGTCCCCGCGGACACGAGCGACTTCGACGCCCCGGCGCCGGCGCCCGTGAGCGGTGGGGGCGGCGGAGGCGGCGCGGCCGACGACGACATCCCCTTCTAGCGCGCGCCGGGCGTGAAAACCGAGCGAGCCAAGGACGCAGGGAGCGGACACTGCTTCGCAGGTCCGCGACCGAGGACGCCGGATCGCGATGGTTTGCAGCGCTCGGACATGGCTACACTCGCCCGCGTCGATCAATCACGACGAGGTAACGACCTAGTCAATGGCGAAGCAACGGGGCCGGCAGCAGAGCCGCCGGCGAGACAGAGGGAAGCCGGCATCGGGCGGACGCAGGAAGCCGTGCCAGTTCTGCCGCGACAAGGTGGACGTGGTGGACTACAAGGACGTCGGCACCCTGCGGCGCGCGATGAGCGAGAAGGGCAAGATCCGCTCGGCGCGGATCACGGGCTCGTGCCGGAGGCACCAGCGCCAGCTCGCCCGTGCCGTGAAGCGGGCCCGGGAGTTGGGCCTGCTCCCATACGTATCCGAGCGCTAGAGCGGGCGTTCCCCTGATGGCACAGGCGATCCTGCTCGAGGACGTGGAGACGCTGGGGGCGCGCGGCGAGATCGTCGACGTGTCGCCCGGCTACCTGCGCAACTACCTCCTGCCGCGGAAGCTCGCGCACGCCGCCACGCCCGGGGCGCTCGCGGAGGCCCAGCGGCGCATGGAGGCGGCCGAGCGCGCTGCGCGCGAGGCGGCCGAGCGGGCGCAGGAGAACGCCACGCTGCTCTCGCGCACCGTGCTCACGATCTCCCATCCGGCCGGCGAGGACGGCCGGCTGTTCGGCCAGGTCACGGCCCAGGAGATCGCGGACGCCATTCGCCAGGCCAGGAACCTCAAGCTGGACCGCCGCAAGGTCCAGCTCGAGGAGCCGATCCGCACCACCGGCACCCACATGGTGGAGGTCGAGGTGCACGACGGCGTTACCGCTCGCGTCAAGACGATCGTCACCGCCGCCGGGTAGGCGCTCGTGGCCATCTCGGTCCCCCCTGACGCGGCGGGGAAGGTCCCTCCGCAGAACGAGGAAGCAGAGGTCTCGGTCCTCGGTGCGATCCTGCTCTCGGAGCAGGCGCTCGACGGGCTGCTGATCGACGTCAAGCTGCGGCCGGAGGACTTCTACCGGCAGCGCAACCGGCTCATCTTCGGGGCGATGATCCGCCTGAAGGAGAAGACCGACCCCGAGCCGGTGGACGTCCTCACCGTCGCCGAGGAGCTCGACCGCGCCGGCGAGCTGGAGGAGGCCGGCGGCACCGCCTACGTGCACTCGCTGCCGAACCTCGTGCCCGCGGCCGGCAACGTCCGCCACTACGGCCGGATCGTCAAGGACCACGCCCTGATGCGCCGCCTGCTCGACACCACGCGCGGCATCCAGCAGGACGTCTTCGAGTTCGCGGGCGAGCCGCGCGAGCTGCTCGAGCAGGCCGAGGGCAAGCTCTACCGGATCGCCCACGACGAGCACAGCGGCGAGCTGCGCTCGATCGAGGCCGTCCTCCACGACGAGCTGGAGAAGCTCGAGCGCGTCTCGCGCGAGGGCGTCTCGCTGACCGGCACCCCCTCCGGCTTCAATGACCTGGACGAGCTGACCGGCGGCTTCCAGCCGGGCAACCTGATCGTGCTGGCGGCTCGGCCGTCCATGGGGAAATGTCTGAGCGGTAAAGCACTTGTTTACTGTCCGCACACCGGTCGGCGGCGCCGGGTGGAGGAGCTAGTCGCGGCGCACGAGCGCGGCGAGGAGGTTTGGGTCGCCTCACTCGATCGTCATAGGCGCCTCAGGCCGCGACGCGTTCCGCTAGTCGCGCGGAACGGCCGCAAGCCGACCTTCCGGCTCATGACGAAGCTCGGACGGCGCATCGACGCCACGGCCAACCACCCCCTTCTCACCGTGGAAGGCTGGCGCCGGCTCGGCGAGCTGGGCCCAGGCGACCGCATCGCGGTGCCGCGTACGCTCCCGCGCACGGGGCGGCGGGCGGAGATGCCGGATCACGAGGTCGTCCTGCTGGCCGCGCTGATCGCCGATGGCACGCTCACGCAGCGTACGCCGTGTTTCTGCTTCGGCGAGGGCTCCCCGATGCAGCCACTGGTCGTCCGCGCGGCGGCAGCGATGGGGCTCGGTCTCAACCCCGGTCCGAAGGGACGGGGGACGGCGCGGATCAGCGCCGGCCGCGGGACCGGCCCCAACCCGCTCACGGCGCTCCTCGGCCGGCACGGCATCTGGGGCAAGGCCTCCGAGGACAAGTTCGTCCCCGACGCGATATTCGAGCTCGACGACCCGCAGATCGCGCGCTTCCTGTCTGTGCTCTACGGGTGCGACGGGCACGTGTACGCGTCGGACCGTCTCCGCCAAGTCGGCTACACGACGATCAGCGAGCGACTGGCCCGCGACGTACAGCACCTCCTGCTGCGTCTCGGGATTGTCGCCAAGATCCGGACGCTCAAACGGCCGGCGTACGACGGAACGGGCAAGGTCGCGCGCGAGGTGCTCATCACCGGTCAGTCCGACTTGATGGCGTTCTGCAACCGCGTCGGAGCTCACGGCAAGGAGGACCGGGTCGAGAGGCTTCTCGCCGGTGTCGAGCGGTCGCGCGAGAAGACCAACGTGGACACCGTCCCGGCTGAGGTCTGGTCGCAGGTGAAGGCCCTCGCCGGAGATCGGTCGATGCGCGAGCTGAGCGTCGCGACCGGCCGCCCGCCGAACCACAACTGGCACGTCGGCTCGCGTGGACTCTCGCGCCCCCGCCTGTGGGACGTTGCCGACTGGGCCGGGGATCGCGAGCTCAAGGATCTGGCCGCCTCGCATGTCTGGTGGGACGAGGTGGTCTCGATCGAGCCGCTCGGCGAGGAGGAGACGTACGACCTGTGCGTGCCGGGCAACGAGAACTTCGTGGCCGACGACATCGTCGTCCACAACAGCGCCCTGGTCACCAACATCGCCGAGAACGCCTCGGTCAAGCACGGCCGCCCAGTCGCCCTGTTCAGCCTCGAGATGTCCGAGACCGAGCTGGCCCAGCGCTTCATCGCGAGCCAGGCGAAGCTCAACGGCGACGACCTGCGCAAGGGAAAGGTCCGGCCGGACCGCTGGCCCAAGGTCATGCAGGCCACCGAGACGCTCGCGGCGGCGCCGCTCTACGTGGACGACTCGAGCGACCTCGGCATCCTCGAGCTCCGCGCGAAGACCCGCCGGCTCCACTCGCGCAGCCCGCTCGGCCTGGTCGTCGTGGACTACCTCCAGCTCATGCGCCCGGAGGACACCTCGGTCAGCCGCGTCGAGCAGATCGGCCAGATCAGCCGTGGCCTCAAGATCCTCGCCCGCGAGCTGGGCATCCCGGTGATCGCGGTCTCGCAGCTCTCGCGCGCGGTCGAGGCCCGGCCGGACAAGAAGCCGATGCTCTCGGACCTGCGCGAGTCCGGCCAGATCGAGCAGGACGCCGACCTCGTGATGTTCATCTTCCGCGACGAGTACTACGCGCGCGAGGAGAGCGAGCGCCCCGGCGAGGCCGACGTGATCGTGGCCAAGCACAGGAACGGCCCGGTGGGCAACGTCGTGCTCACGTTCCTCGAGCGCTATCCCAAGTTCATGAACTTCACCCGCCGCGAGCCGGACGCGCCCGTCCCGCTCGAGGCGGACGCGCCGTGAGCGGAGGCTGAGGGATGCCCGGGCTGGTCCTCGTAGGCGCCCAGTGGGGCGACGAAGGCAAGGGGAAGGTCACCGACCTCCTCGCCGAGCAGGCCGACGTCGTGATCCGCTACCAGGGCGGCAACAACGCCGGTCACACGATCGTCCGCGGGGACGAGGTCTACAAGCTGCACCTCATCCCGTCCGGGATCCTCTACCCCGGCAAGCACTGCCTGATCGGCAACGGAGTGGTGCTCGACCCGCAGGTGATCACCAGCGAGATCGCCGGCCTCCAGCAGCGCGGGATCGACGTGACCAACCTGAAGATCTCCGCGAACGCGCACCTGATCATGCCCTACCACCGCCTGCTCGACCACGCGGGCGAGGCGCGGCTCGGCAAGCTCCAGATCGGCACCACGCGGCGCGGCATCGGCCCCTGCTACGCCGACAAGGCCTCCCGGCTCGGGATCCGCGTCCAGGACCTGCTCGACGAGAAGATCCTCCGCCAGAAGATCATGGCGGCGATGGAGCCGAAGCGGCAATCGCTGCGGCCGTTCGCCAAGGACCCCGATCTCGACCTCCACACGATGACCGAGGAGTACGGGAGGCTCGGCCACCGGCTCGAGCCGTACATCGCCGACACCACCCGGATCGTCTGGGACGCGCTCGACCAGCGGCGGCTCGTGATCTTCGAGGGCGCGCAGGGCACGCTGCTCGACATCGACCACGGCACGTATCCGTTCGTCACCTCGTCCAATCCGATCGCGGGGGCGGCGTGCGTGGGCGCCGGCGTGGGCCCGCGCGACATCGACGAGGTGTGGGGCGTGGCCAAGGCCTACACCACGCGGGTGGGCGCCGGCCCGTTCCCGAGCGAGCTCGACAACGAGCTCGGCGCCCGCATCCGCGAGGCCGGCGGCGAGTTCGGCACCACCACCGGCCGTCCGCGCCGCTGCGGCTGGCTCGACCTCGTCGCGCTGCGCTACGCGGTGCGCCTCAACAGCCTCACCGGCATCGCGATCACCAAGCTCGACGCGCTCACGGGCATCGACCCGCTCGGCGTGGCCGTCGGCTACCTCGGCCCCGAGGGCGCGCGCTTCCAGGAGTTCCCCTACCACCAGTCGATCGTGCACAAGGCCGAGGGCGAGGTGGTCGAGCTGCCCGGCTGGCACGAGTCGATCAGCCACGCTCGCACGCTCGACGACCTGCCGCCGAACGCGCGCGCCTATCTCGACTTCGTGGCCGAGCGGCTGGGCGTGCCGATCGTGCTGGTGGGCGTGGGCCCGGGGCGCGACGAGGTGATCAGGACGGGAGCGGCGCCGGACCTGCTGCCGCTCCCGGAGGACGCTCCGGCCCCGGCCAGTTGACGCGGTCCTCGAGCACGATGTGCTCGCCGCGGCGGATGAAGCGGACGCCCAGCGACAGCGCGCCGATCAGCGCCGCCACCGCCAGCGTGATCTGCACCCCCAGCAGCCCCTCGCGGCTCCAGTAGACGTCCTCCAGCTCGAGCAGCAGGGCGGACTCGTCGAGGGTCAGGCCCATCCCAGCGCCGAACGGGATGGCGAGCATGGGCTCGAGGTCCTCGTTGCGGGTGAGGATGGCCACCGCGCCCGAGGTGAAGGCCAGGACGATCCCCGGCACGAAGTGGTGGATGTGGCGGCGGCCGACGATCACGTCGCGGAAGGGGCCGATCGAGTCGCGCCCGCGCAGGGTCCAGGTGATCGTCCGTATGCCCACGAACGTGAGCACGAACGAGGTCAGCAGGTTGAAGGTCGCGTTGGCGCGCGACGAGCTCTCCTGGTAGCCGACCACGGCGGCCTCGGCGGTCTCGCTCACGGCCTCCTGCGCCGCGATCAGCGGCTCGTCGGTCTCGCTCGGGAGCGGCGCCGGCCCTCGGCGCCAGATGCGGCCCACCTCGACGGCGACCACCGCCGCGGTGGTCGCGGCGGCCAGCAGCCCGAGGGCGACCGTCCTGCGGTCCGGCCGCCACACCCAGCCCTCCGAGCGCAACGCGGCCCCGGCCACGCGTCGGCGAACCGCGGCGGTCGCGCGCTGTGGCGACGAGGGAAGGGTCACGCCGGCGCCAGTGTATGGCGCGCGCGGGTCGGACCCCGGCGGTTCCGCCGGGCCGCTCAGCCGCCGCGCGGGCGTGCCGATGCCGTCTACGATGCCCGACCGCACGGAAGGGGTACCGATCGTCTCGACCATCTCCAAGGGAGTGGCCGGCGCC
>JALZEZ010000366.1 GCA_030861775.1 Actinomycetota bacterium | reverse complement strand
GCCCCACAAGGGGGCCGCGCCTGCTCGGCGTCGAGGAGCTCGAGCGCGAGCGCGACCGCCTCGCGACCGCCCTCCGCGGGGCGCGTCGCGAGCGCGAGCGGATCGGCGAGCGCCAGCAGGAGATGCGCGCCCTCCGCGAGGAGGTGCTGCTCGACCCCGCCGCGCACCCCTACGTGCGCGTCTCGAACGCCGACATCGGCGAGCCCGGCTGCCACGACTGGCACGTACGCCCCCGCCTCGGCCTGCTCGGGGCGCTCATGCGCTGGTGGCGCGTGGTCGTCTCCTCCGGCTGCCCGTAGCCGGGAGCGTCAGCCGTCCTTGCGCGTGGCGCGCCGCTCCAGGCTGGCGGGGCGCTCCGCGCACAGCCGCTTCAGGCAGCCCTCGAGCACGCGGGGGTCGACCTCGCCGCGGTCGCCCTTGAACGCGCCGTGCTCGAGCAGGCAGCAGAGCAGCTCCACGATCGGATCCGGCCGCCCCCCGGGCCGGCCCCCGCCCGGGACGGCCACCGCCGTGAGCGTCCGCTCACGCGTGAAGGGCGACCCGTGGAACGTCTCGCCCTGAGCGCGTACCCGCATCTGGTACGCGCCCCCGAGGGTGGTGGCGAAGGCTCCGGCGTACTGACCGCCGGCCGGCGCCAGCGGCACGTCGAACTCCGTGCCGTCCGGCCGCCTGACCTCGGCCCACACCGACGCGCGGTCCTCCACCGGCACCTCGTACTCCCGGAGCGAGGCGAACATCCGCACCTCGGCGCCCGGCTCGTAGCTCGTCTGGGCCGAGCTCGCGTCGAACACGAGGTTCGAGTAGCAGTGGACCATCACGTCGTAGTCGAGCGTCGTGCCCTTCTCGACGAACTGCTGCGCGCGCCGGCGGTCGAACTGCAGGACCACGTGCCACTGGCCGTCGTGCGACGCAGCGGGGTCGGCGGGGACCGCGGGCAGCGAGAGCCGGTAGAAGCCGACGGCGTCGCGACGGACGTACTTGCCGGTACCGAGGTTCGCGATCCGCGTCGGCGTGACGGCGCTCCCGTCGGGGAGCTCGAGGGTGACCTTGAGCGCCGCCGGCGCCGGGGTGAGCACGTAGGCGTCGAGCCCGTAGTCCGGCTCGCTGACCGTGAACGGGATCCGGTGGGTCTCGCTCGGCCCGATCGTGCCGCCGGGATCGACGGCCACCTCGGCGTTCGTGATCCCGGCCAGGATCTGGAGGAAGTACTTCGTCAGCAGGGTCTGCTGCTCCGTCGTCAGCGCGCCCGTGATCCGCAGGAACCCGCCCGTTCCCTGCGCCAGCTTGTCGAGCGCCTCGACGCTGATGTTGTACGGCATCCCGAGCCCGACCGCGAACGTGTTCGCGGTGATGCTCGAGGTGACGTCGTCGAGCATCGGATCCGTGTTCTCGATGCCGTCCGTCAGCACGACCATGGCCTGCACGTCGTATGGAGGCGAAGCCGCGGCCTGGCCGTCGTCGAGGGTCGCCTTGCCCTCGACCACGCCGCCTCCGATCGACGTCGCGCCCGCGGGGTCGAGCTCGGGCCCCTCGATGTGCCCGATCGCGGCCGTACGGCCGGCGCCGCCCGCGAGCGGCCCCACGTCGGTCACGTCCATGAGCCGCTGGACCGTGTCGTCGAAGCGGACCAGCCCGATCCCGTCGCCCTCGAGCATCGCCTCGATGAACACCCCGGCGGCCTCGCGCAGCTTGTCGACCTTCAGCGTGCCGTCGCCCGCCTCCTCGGCCATGCTGCCGGACCGGTCGAGCACCATCACGACCTCGGACTTCGGCCGGGGGACCGTCCGCGCGTGGATCGGGATCACCCAGTCGTCCCCGGTCTCGACGCACTCGACCGTCACGCTTCCGTTCGCGTCGGGCGAGCCCGCGGTCGTGGAGGTGTAGGAGAGCCAGATGCGCGCCTTCTCGACCGACAGGTAGACGCCGGGGCTGGCCGTGTCCTGCGTGCCGAGCGGTGTGCCGAACCCGCCGGTGGGCCCCGAAACGATCTGGAAGGTCAGGTCACGGCAGGCCGCGACCTCCCACACGACCGCCCGGTAGTGCGTGACGCCGATGCCCCCGAGGCCCTCCGGAACGTCGCCGAAGTCGATGCTCGGCGTGGTGAGCGTGATCGTCTCCGGCGGCTGGAACGGCTGGAGCGTGTCGCGGATGACCCGTGCGCAGACCGGGCAGAACGGCCCGTAGTCGCGCATGTAGCAGCTCGGCAGCGGGCGGAAGGTGTCGCAGTGGCGGTAGTACGCGCCCTCGTAGGTGCCCACGGCCCCCGCCGCGGGCGGCGATGCGGGCGGCGTGCAGTTGGGGCAGTCGGCGTAGCAGGAGCTCGGCGTCGGAGTCCCGGGATCGATCAGGTCGTCCCACTTCCCCGTGGCCGTCGTGCTGATCGTGACGTTGGGCTCCAGCGGCTCGCCGGCCAGCGGGGGGAGCGCGCCGTCCTCGTACTCGTCGGCGAGGCCGAAGGCGGAGTGACCGATCTCGTGGATCGCGATCGCGGCCGACGACGTGTCGGTCGAGCAGGTCGCCACGGTGCCGCCCGCGCCGCCGTACTTGGACGAGTTCACGATCACCAGCACCTGATGCGTCGCGGGCACGGCGGCCTGGGCGGTGTTGAGCGCGAGCGTCTGGTCGACGGTCAGCAGCCGCTCCAGCCGGACGGCGCCCCACCAGCTGCAGAAGGTCGAGTCGAAGTACGTGCTGGGCGTCGCGCCGGTTCCGCTCGGGCACGCGGGATCGACCGGGTCGTCCGCGCCGCTGTCGGTCGAGACGACGTCCACGCGGTGCACGTTGACCCCGCACCAGAGCTCGTCCCACGGCGGCGTCTGGGAGATCGTGTCGACGAAGTCGAGGACGTCGTCGTGGTACGTGGCGAGCTCGCCGGCCTGGTAGCCGTCGCCCACGATCGTGAGGTTCCAGCGTAGGTTGTCCGGGCCGTGGTCGACGACCTTGGTCGTGGAGCCGACCCAGCCGTCGCCCACGCCCATCAGCGGGCCTTCCGCGGGGGCTCGTCGGGCGGCTTCTTCTCTTCCTCGAGCTCGAAGCGCGCCTGCTCGCGGGCCGGCTCGCCCGCCAGCGCGGGCTCGGGCGGGCTCGACCAGAGCACGACCGTCGTGGCGTCCGGCAGGTAGGGCAGGAGCGCCTGGAACTCACAGGGCTCCGGGGGCCTGAAGACGACCCGGATCTGCCCGTCCGGCGAGTGGACCTCGGCGCGCGTCTGGAAGGGATCGCGCAGCGGACGGTGGAAGACCGTCCGGCCACCGGGCCCCTTGAGGTCGAGCCAGGCGCCGCTCCGCTTCTCCCCCGAGCGCGGCGGCGCGCTCGGGCTCGCCGGCGCGATCATGTCCACCCGCTCGCTCCTGGCGAGCTGCACGTCGCTGCCGTCGAAGCGGAACGTCAACCGCCACGCCCCGCGCGCTCTGCGCGTGTCGACCGGCTCGAATCGGTCGCTCTTCGCCACCGCGCTCGGACGCTACTACCGCCGCACGAGCGACGCAAGCGAACTGTTCAAGAACCCTCGCGCTAGCTGTACGCGTCCCAGGCCTTCAGGTGCGGCAGCGGGTCGAACGCCGCGCCGCCGGAGTACCAGCCCGGGCCGCCCCAGAGCTCGAAGTGCAGGTGGCAGCCGCGCGCGTTGCCGCTCTGGCCGACCGTGCCGATCTGCTGGCCGGTGTGCACCCGGTCGCCCACGCTGAACGGCGTCGCGCTGGTCAGGTGCGCGTAGAAGTAGTCGACGTCGGTGGCCTCGCCGTCGATCACCACGTAGTGCCCGGCGGCCGGGTGGAGCTTCTTCGCCTTCACCACCCCGCCGCGCGCCGCGACCATCCGCGCGCCGCACCTCGCGAACACGTCGTGGCCCTGGTGCGAGTGACCCGATCGCCCGGCGCCGAACTGCGCGCCCGCGCCGCCGTAGTCGTGCGAGGCCCGCACCGGGAAGATGTGGCCGCGCAGCTCGAAGGCGTCGCGCTCGGCCTCGCCGTCGGGGACGCTGCGGGCGGTGGCGC
>JALZEZ010000014.1 GCA_030861775.1 Actinomycetota bacterium | reverse complement strand
GCTCGGAGTACGCCTCGATGAGGACGTCGGCGACCTCCGGCCGCGAAAACTCCTCCGGCGGCCGCTCGCCGCGCCCGAGCATCTCGCGCACCTTGGTTCCGGAGAGGAAGACGCGGTCCTCGGGTCCGGAGGGCGAGGTCTTGGCCGTGGCCATCCCGCCGGTGAGCTTGCACCAGAACGAGTGCTCGAACTTCAGCGGCTCGATGCCCAGCTCTCCGGGCTCGAACTCCTCGAAGACGTGCTGGGCGTCGTAGGTGCCGTAGTAGTCGCCCACGCCGGCGTGGTCGCGGCCGACGATGAAGTGCGTGCAGCCGTAGTTCTTGCGCACGAGCGCGTGGAAGATCGCCTCGCGCGGGCCGGCGTAGCGCATGGCGGCCGGGTTCACCCCGAGCAGCACGCGGTCGCGCGGGTAGTAGCCCTCGAGCAGCACCTCGTAGCAGCGCATCCGCGTGTCGGCGGGGATGTCGTCGTCCTTCGTCTCGCCCACGATCGGGTGGATGAAGAGGCCGTCGACGATCTCCAGCGCGGCCTTGGTGATGTACTCGTGCGCGCGGTGGATGGGGTTGCGGGTCTGGAAGCCGACCACGGTCTTCCAGCCGCGCTCCTCGAACGTGCGGCGCGTCTCCTCGGGGGTGAGCAGGTACGGGGCCACCGCGTCGATGTGCGACGGCAGCGACTTCGCCTCGATCGGCCCGGCGATCGTGCGCGAGCCCTCGCGGTGCAGCGCGGCCACGCCCGGGTGGTCCCGGTCGGTGGTGCGGTAGACCTGCTGGGCCTCGCGCTCGAGGTCGCGCTCGTAGACCTCCTCGACGACCAGCGTGCCGAGCACGGTGCCCTCGTGGCCGATCAGCGTGAGCGTCTCGCCCACCTCGCCGGCGTCCGTGGCGAGCGTGACCGGGATCGGCCACGGCTGCCCGTCCGGCAGGCGCATCGTCTCGGTCACGGTCTCCCAGGCGGCCTGGCCCTGGAAGCCGGCCAGCGGCGCGAAGCCGCCGTTCGCCAGCAGCTCGAAGTCGGCCGTCTGGCGGGCGGTCAGGCGGAGGTCGCTCATGCCGGCACCCCCAGGCGCTCCTCGACGTAGGCCAGCACCTTGCCGGCCGACTCCTCGGGCGTCTCGTTCTCGGTGTCGAGCTCGATCTCCGGAGCGGAGGGCGGCTCGTACGGGTCGGAGACCCCGGTGAACTCCTTGATCTCGCCCTTGAAGGCCTTCTCGTAGAGCCCCTTCACGTCGCGCCGCGCGCACTCCTCGACCGACGCCTTCACGTAGATCTCGACGAACCGCTCGCCCATCTTGCCGCGCGCCTCGTCGCGGATCTCGCGGTAGGGCGAGATGGCGGCGGTGATCGCGATCACGCCGTTGCGGGAGAGCAGGTCCGCCACGAAGGCGATCCGGCGGATGTTCGTGTCGCGGTCCTCCTTGGAGAACCCGAGCCCCTTCGAGAGGTTGGTGCGGACCACGTCGCCGTCGAGCACCTCGACCTTCATCCCGCGCGCGGCGAGCTCGTGCTCGACCCTCTCCGCGATCGTGGACTTGCCGGCGCCCGAGAGGCCGGTGAACCAGAGCGTGAGACCCGTGTCGCTCATGCGTGGATCCCGCACTCGGTCTTGTCGCTGCCGGCCCAGCGGCCCTCGCGGCCGCGTCCGGGGAGTGTGCAGGGGACGCAGCCGATCGAGTCGTAGCCGCGGTCGTGCAGGTCGTTGTAGGGCACGCCGTTCTCCATGATGTAGTTCCACACGTCCCGCTCGCTCCAGTCGGCCAGCGGGTTCACCTTCCACAGCCCGTTGCGCTCGTCCCAGTGGAGCTTGGCCGTCTCGGCCCGCTCCGGGGAGTGCTCGCGCCGCAGGCCGGTCACCCAGGCGTCCGCCCCGCTCAGGGCCTCGCCCAGCGCGGCCACCTTGCGCTCGCTGCAGCAGCGCTCGGCGCTCCAGGGCCCGGTCGCCTCCACGCGCTCCACCTGGATGCCGTAGTGCTCCTCGGCCTCGCGCCAGGTGGCGTAGGTCTCGTCGAAGAGCACGCCGGTGTCGATCGTGAAGAAGCGGGCCTCGGGCTCGATCCGGACCAGCATGTCCATGATCACCGAGGCCTCCTTCTGGAACGAGCACGCGACGGTGAGGCGCGGGTGGAAGCGATCCACCGCGTAGCGCAGCACGTCCTGCGCGGAGCTTCGCTCGAGGTCGGGCGGAGCGGCGACGCTCATACGGCGCACTCGCCCTCGCCGCGGATGACCTGGTACGGGTCGTGCCGCGACCAGTCGATGAACTGCTGGATGTTCTCCAGGTTGAAGTCGAACGGGAGGGCCAGGTCCTTGGCCTCCGCCGCGAACGGCTCGGTGCCGACGCGGTCGACGAAGGCGTTGAACTCCTCGCCCTCGTTGCGCTCGCGCTCGTAGAGACGGATCCAGCGCTCCACCGCGTCGGGGACGCGCTTGGCGGGCAGGCGGACCTTCACGCGCTGGCCGTAGGCCAGCTCGCCGCCCTCGTAGCGCCCGCCGACGTGCGCGATGTAGGCGGGCACCTGCTTGCCACCCATCTTCATCGACGCGCCGTAGAACCCGATCGTGCCCAGGTGGTGCTGGCCGCAGCCGTTCGGGCAGCCGGACATCTTGATGTGGATGCGCTTGGACAGCGGGTCCTCGATGCCCATCGACTCCACCCGCTCCTGGATGGCCCGGTTGAGCCCCATGGAGCTGGTGATGCCGAGCTTGCAGCTGTCGGTGCCGGGGCAGCTCACCACGTCGGTGACCTCGTGGGCCCCGGACTCGCCGAGCCCCAGCTCGGCCAGCCGCCGCCACACCTCGTAGGTGGCCTCCTCGCGCACCCAGCGGAGCACGAGGTTCTGGTGCACGGTGGTGCGGGCGTAGCCGCCGCAGAAGTCGCGCATGATCTCCGCCAGCCCGCGGAACTGCTCGGGGCTGAGATCGCCGCGGGTGACCTTGACCTCGACCGTCACGAACCCGTCCTGGCGCTGCGGCCGGACGTTCGAGGCGATGAAGCGCTCGAACTCGGAGCTGTCGCCGTTCGGGGTTCCGACGACCTCGGGCGGGAGCGGGGCGTTGGCCTGCTCGTCGTGGTCGAAGAGCAGCAGGGTGGGGTCGAAGTTCCTGTCCTTGACCCAGTCGCCCTTCAGCTCCTCGTCGACCATCACGCGGAACTCGTCGATCCCGACCTTGTCGACCAGGAACTTGATCCGGGCCCGGGCGCGGTTCGCGCGCAGCCAGTCCTGGCGGTCGAAGATCCGCAGGACGGCCTCGGAGACCTTCAGGTAGTCGCCGTTCTCGACCTCGACGAAGTCGTACAGCGTGCTGCCGACGCGGGCCATGATCGAGGTGCCGCCGCCGGTCCGGATCTCGACGCCCTTGACCTCGTGGCCGTCGATCTCGCGCACGCGCGGGACGAAGCCGAGGTCGTGGATCAGCGTGATCGCGCGGTCCTCGTCGTTGGCCGTGAAGGCCACCTTGAACTTGCGCGGCAGGAGCTGGCAGATCTCGTTGCGGACGAAGTAGCGGACGAACGCGCCGGCGTACGGCGTGATGTCGTAGAGCTCGTCGGTGACGCCGGCCCACGGGTCGCCGGTCACGTTGCGGACGGTGTTGCCGCAGGCCTCGCGGCTCGAGAGGCCGGCCTCGGAGAGGAGGCGGATGGCCTTGGCCGCGTCGGGCAGCGGGACGTGGTGGTACTGGATGTTCTGGCGCGTGGTGATGTGGCCCTTGACCAGCGGCGTGTACTTCTCGGCCACGTCGGCGAAGGCGTCCATCTGCTCAGGCGTGACCCCGCCGAAGGGGAGCTTGACGCGGATCATCTGGACGTTGGCCTGGCGCTGGCCGTAGACGCCCTGCTTGAGGCGGAAGCCGATGAACTTCTCCTCGGGGATCTCGCCGCGCATGAAGCGGGCGGCCTCGGTGTCGAAGTCGTCGAACTCCTTCTCGAGGACCGGGATCACGTGCCCGGGGACGTTCTCGACGACCTCGGGATTGTTGAGGGAGCCGGTTCGTCCCTTCGGATGCTTCAGCGTGGTCGGTTCCATCGCGCGAATGTACCAAAACCCATCCGGGTTTAGGATGTTTTTCGGCCGATCGGGGGTTTCCGCTTAGCGGGCGGGCCGCCCGGGTCAGCGCGGAGGCAGGTTCTCGGCCGGAGCGACCTCGGCTCCCTCCGGCTCGACCGGCAGCCCGCTCTCGGTCCAGGCGACCAGGCCGCCGTCGATGCTGTGGGCCTCCCAGCCGGAGTTGCGGAGCGCCTCGGCGGCCATCGCGGAGCGGTTCCCGCCGCGGCAGTAGACGACCAGCGGGCGCTCGCGGTCGAGCTCCTCGGCCTCCTCGTCCAGCCGCTCGAGCGGCACATGAGCGGCGCCCTCGATGTGGCTCACGGCGTGCTCGTTGGCCGTGCGGACGTCCACCACCTGGGCGCCGCCGTCGATCAGCTCGCGCGCGCGGGCGGGATCGAGCGCGAGCGTCGCCTCGTCGGTCACGCGCTCCCCCACGGCTCGGGGTCGCCCCACGGGCCCTTGGCGCCGGGGTCGAGCCCGACGCCCTCGAACAGCCCCGCGCGCAGCCACGGGTCGAGCTCCTGCGTGGCCGGGGCGGGCGCGGGCGCGGTGTCGCGCAGGAACTGCTCGATGGCGGCCGCGATCGCCGCGGCCTCGGCCGGGCCGGCGACCGACTGGCGGAGCTCGATGCGCGGGCGGGGCGGAGCGTGCTTGCCGTTCCGGCTCATCGCGGCGGGAGGGTATCGTCGGCTCATGCCCACGCTCACACAGACTTCGCTCACCGAGGTCGAGCGGCGGGCGCTGGACCTGTTCGTCGAGCGCGTCGGCGAGCACCTCGGCGACGACCTCCTCGCGATCTGGCTGTACGGGTCGCGGGCGCGCGGGGACGCGCCGAGCGGCCCGGAGTCCGACGTGGACGTAAGGGTGCTGGCAGCCTCGGACGCGGACGCCACGGAGATCCACGGGCTCGCGCTCGATGCCGGCATGGAGGCCGACGGCGACTGGATCAACGTGCTGCACGTGGTCGTCGACTCGCTGCCGCGCTGGCACGAGCTGCGCCGGCTCGACGCGTTCATCGTGCGCGAGCTCGAGAGCGACGCGATCGCCCTCCACGGGCCGCACCCCCGCGAGGTGGGGGCGAACATCGAGCCCGTCCGGCCTCTACCGGGTGAGATGCACCCGCGATCGAAGCTCTACCTGGACGGCGCGATCCGGAAGCTGCGCACGGCGCGCCAGTCTGAAACGGATCCCGCGTCGCTCGTCAGCCTGTCCTACTTCGCGATCGTCGAGGCCGTGCGCACCGCGCTCAGCGAGGAGGACGTGTCGCCGCGGACCCATTCCGGCATGTGGCACGAGTTCCACTCACGCTACGTGCGAACGGGCAGGTTCGATCCCGCGTTGCACACGGCGGGTCACCGTCTCGAGAAGTTGCGCAACAAGGCCGACTACGGGGAGCCCGGTGCGATCAGCGACGAGAAGGCCCGCGCCGCCTTCGACACCGCCGAGCGCTTCGTCGCCGCCGTTCGCGAAATGCTGGGGGCCTGATGCCCGAGATCCCGGTCCTCGACCACGACGCCGTGCTCAAGGCGGTCTCCGCCGGCGATGCCGTCGAGCGGGTGCGGGACGGGTTCGTCCGCTACGCGGCCGGCGAGTGGGAGATGCCGGCCAAGGTCTATCTCGATGCTCCTCCGCGCGGGGACTTCCGGGCGATGCCCGCGCGCGGCTCGGGGCTGGCGATCCTCAAGTGGGTCACGTCGTTCACGGAGAACCCGAAGCACGGGCTGCCGGTCGTGCTCGGGCTGATCATGGTCTCGAACGCGGAGACCGGCGAGCCGCTGGCGCTGGTGGACGTGGCCGCCGTGACCTCGCTGCGGACCGGCGCGGTGGCCGCGGTGGCGGCGCAGGAGCTGGCCCGCGAGGACGCGAAGACGGCGGGACTCATCGGCTGCGGCGCCAACGGGAGCTGGGCCGCCCGCTGCCTGGCGGCCGCCGAGTACGGGCCCGGGGTCTGCTACGACCCGAACCCGGACGCCGCCGGCGCCCTGGCCGGCGAGCTCGGCTGGGAGGCCGGCAGCCGCGAGGACGCGCTCGCCTGCGACGTGGTCACCTGCGTCACCCCGGGCCACGAGCCGGTGGTGCGGGTCGGCGACCTGCGCCCCGGCATGCACCTGTCGATGCTCGGCGCGGACGCGGCCGGCAAGGCCGAGATGGAGAGGGAGGCCGTCACGCGCTGCGCGCTCTTCTGCGACGAGTGGCGCCAGGCCAGCCACGGCGGCGAGCTGACCGGGGCGGTGGAGGCCGGCCTGGTGAAGCAGGAGGACGTGACCGAGCTCGGCGCGGTGATGACCGGCGAGGCCACCGGCCGGCCCGACGACGAGGCGATCACGCTGTTCGACTCGACCGGCCTGGCCATCCAGGACCTGGCCATCTGCCGGGCGCTGATGGAGTCGCCGCCCAGCGGGGTGCAGAGGGTCAGGCTCTGAGCCCGTGCCGCTCCATGAGCGGCCCGATCGAGTCCGGATCCATCTCCAGGTCGTAGCGCGCCCGGACCTCGGCCAGTGCGGCGAAGTCCGGCTCCGGCCGGTTCGGCGGCAGCAGCGGCGCTATCTCCTCGAAGTACCTCTCGAAGCCCGCCGGGGAGATGATCTCGAGCAGGCGCGCGGGCTCGTCGCCCGGGTTCCAGAAGGCGTGCCACTGGCCGCGCGGCTTGAACACCAGGTCGCCCGGCCCGGCCTCGAGCGTCTCGTCGCCGAGCTGCACCCCCACCCGCCCCTCGAGCACGTACGAGTACTCGTCCTCGTTGGCGTGGCGGTGGAGCGGGGCGGCCAGGGCGCGCGGCGCGATCGGGTGCTCCACCAGCGCGAAGCCGCCGCCGGTCGTCGCGCCGTCGATCATGAAGCGCACGCCGAGGCCGCCGAAGTTCACGGCGTCGCCTTCGCCGGGTGGGAGGAGCTGGGACAGGGGCGGGAGGCTAGCCGCCGGGGGCGCGCGCCGTCACGATCCAGGTGGACGTCCTCGCCCAGACGCCGTCGTCGCGCAAGAACTCCGCGAGGCCATCGCGCAGCGCCTCGTAGACCTGGTCGTGCAGGTGCTTCGCGCGGTCGCCCGCCAGCCGCATGAGCTCGCCGGCGGGGCCGAGGGCGGTCGTGTAGTCGATCGCCTCCTCCACGTCGCGGCCGATGAGCATCGGGATGTCGCAGCGGCGCAGCGTGATCTCGCCGAAGCCGGCGTGGAGCAGGATGTCGCTCGTCGTGTCGGCGTTCGCCATCGAGAACGGGCCGGGGCCGCACGTGGGCTCGTCGTACTCCTCCGGCCGCTCGATGATCCCCTCGACGATCGTCTGCGCGCGGTAGAAGCAGTCGTTGTCCTCGCGCCGGCGCCAGACGACCATCACCAGCGACGCCCCGGGCGCGAGCGCCGAGCGCACGTTGCGCAGCGCGGCCACCGGGCTGGCGAAGAACATCGTGCCCATCTGCGAGAAGGCATGGTCGTACGGGCCACCGAGGTCGTCGGTCTGCACGTCGGCCACCGCGAAGCTCGCGTTCCCGACCCCGGCCTCCGCGGCCTCGGCCCGCGCGGCCTCGATGAAGCGCGCCGCGGCGTCGACGCCCACCGCCTCGCCCTCGGGCCCGACCAGCTCCGCGATGCGCCGCGTCGTGTCGCCGAACCCGCAGCCGATGTCGAGCACGCGCTGCCCGGCATGCGGCGGTTCGATCCGCAGCGCCTCCCCGCCGGGCGCGCCGAGCCCCTCGGCGACGATGTGGCGGAAGCGGACGAAGCGGTCGTACAGCGGCCCGTCCCAGGCCTCGATCGCCTCGGCGTTGACGCCCTCCCCCCAGCGGCTCTCGGCCGTCGCCATGCGGGGAGCCTACAGGGCGCGCCGCGCCTAGAGCGGGATGTTCCCGTGCTTGCGCTTGGGCCCCGGGACGCGCTTGGTCTGGAGCATCTCCAGCGCCTGGATCAGCTTGGGCCGCGTCTCGTGGGGGACGATCACGTCGTCGATGTAGCCGCGCTCGGCCGCGCTGTAGGGGTTGGCGAAGCGGGCCTTGTAGTCGGAGATCAGCTTGCCGCGGCGCTCGTCGGGGGTGGGGGACTTGGCGATGTCGCGCCGGAAGATGATGTTGACCGCGCCCTCGGGGCCCATCACGGCCACCTCCGCCTGCGGCCACGCGAAGTTGAAGTCGGCCAGCATGTGCTTGGAGTTCATGACGTCGTAGGCCCCGCCGTACGCCTTGCGGGTGACGACGGTCAGCTTGGGCACGGTGGCCTCGGTGAACGCGTACAGCAGCTTCGCGCCGTGGCGGATGATCCCGCCCCACTCCTGGCTCGTCCCAGGCAGGAAGCCCGGGACGTCGCAGAACGTGAGCAGCGGGATGTTGAAGGCGTCGCAGAAGCGCACGAAGCGCGCGGCCTTCTCGGAGGCGTCGATGTCGAGCACCCCGGCGAGCTGGGCCGGCTGGTTGCCCACCACCCCGATCGGCCGCCCGTTCAAGCGCGAGAACCCCACGATGATGTTGCGCGCGAAGTGCTCGTGGACCTCGAAGAAGTCGCCGTCGTCCACGATCAGCGACACCACGTCGCGCATGTCGTACGGCTTGTTCGGGTTGTCGGGCACGACGGTGTCGAGCGCCTCCTCCATGCGGCCCGGGTCGTCGGTGGGCTCGACCCGCGGCGGCATCTGGAGGTTGTTCTGGGGGAGGAAGGACATGAGGTAGCGGGCGTCCTCGAGGCAGGCCTCCTCGTCCTCGGAGGCGAAGTGGGCGACCCCCGACTTCGTGTTGTGGGTCATCGCGCCGCCCAGCTCCTCGAAGGTGGGCTCCTCGCCGGTCACGGTCTTGATCACGTCGGGGCCCGTGATGAACATGTGCGAGGTCTCCTTCACCATGAAGATGAAGTCGGTCATGGCCGGGGAGTAGACGGCACCGCCGGCGCACGGGCCCATGACCAGGCTGATCTGCGGGATCACGCCCGAGCACTGGACGTTGCGCACGAACACGTCCCCGTAGGCGCCGAGCGAGACCACGCCCTCCTGGATCCGCGCCCCGCCCGAGTCGTTGATGCCGATGACCGGGCAGCCGATGCGGGCGGCCAGGTCCATGATCTTGCACATCTTCTCGGCCATGACCTCGCCCAGGGAGCCGCCGAAGACCGTGAAGTCCTGCGAGAAGACGCACACCGGCCGGCCGTCGATCTGGCCGTGCCCGGTCACGACCGCGTCACCCCAGGGCCGGTTCTTGTGCATCTCGAACTCGTAGGTGCGGTGGCGCACGAACGTGTCGAGCTCGTGGAAGGTCCCCGGGTCGAGCAGCTTCTCGATCCGCTCGCGGGCGGTCATCTTCCCGCGCTCGTGCTGCTTCTCGACCGCGGCCTCGGACCCGCTCAGGCTGGCCTGGCGCAGCTCCTGGAGCTGCGCGAGCTTCTCCTCGAAAGTCTCAGGGTGGTGCTGGCGGGCCACTAGCGGCGCGCCATTCTACGGCCCTACTCGCGCGTGAAGGGCTTCCTGTGCGCAGAACCCAGGTTGTCGAGCACGCCCTCGAGGCGCTGCTCGATGTCCGGGTGGCGCGTGGGCAGGGGCCGCTCGCCCCTGAGCCGGGCCCAGAAGCCGAGCTCGGCGACCTGCTCCTCGACCTCCGCCGTGAGCACGACCTTCGTGCCCCATCCGGAGGGCTCGATCCGGGCCCGGCCGCGGGCGCCGTCGGCCGACCAGGCCAGCTCCTCCTCGGGCTTGCTGGCCTCGACCGTCACCTCGCCGACCGCCTCGCTGAGGCAGTCGCCCTGCAGCTCCTCCCACAGCTCGGGCGGGGACTTGACGAGCGTTCGCGACACCTCGACCCGGCGCATCGCCGAAGGTTTCGAGAAAAGGGGTCTGACCCCTTTTTTACGTTCCTGTAACAGTCAGCGCGTGGCCGTGGCGCTGCCGGTCTTCGAGCCCGCCCGCCAGCGCAGCACGATGCGGGCCTTGCGGTCGCGCGCGAGGGCGCGGCGGGCGCTCCTCGAGAGCGTCACCGTGGCCTTCTTCGACCCGGCGCCGCCGAGCTTCACGGTCTTCGTGCCCGCGGTGCCCTTCTTCTTCCCGCGCGTGAGGACGGCGCGCAGCTTCACGGTCACGGCGCGATCGCTCTTCACCGTGGCCCTCAGCCGGCCCGACTTCGCGAGCCGGGAGCGGGTGGTGCGCTTGACCGTCACGCTGACCTGCGCCTCCTCGGAGCCTCCGCCGCCGGGCGGGGGCGGGGGCGGCGGGTTCCCACCGCCGGGCGGGGGCGGCTGGTACGAGGGGGTGGTGGCCGGCGCGCACTTCGCGGTGGCCGTGTCGGCGTCGACGATGCCGTAGCCGTCGACCGGGTCGTAGGTCCCGCGGCCCGTGGAGTTCTGCTTGATGCACTCGACGATCTGCGCGTTGCTCAGCCCGCGGCCGGCGAGCAGCGCCGCCACGCCCGCGACGTGCGGCGCGGCCATCGAGGTGCCGGCGAAGGTCTCGTAGCCCTTCACGTCGCCGCAGCCCTTGTCGACGCCCTCCTCCGGCCACACCGTGGACCAGATGTCGGGCGAGTACTCGCAGAAGATCGGGCTTCCCTCGCCGCCCGGCGCGCGCACGCCCACGCCGCCCTCGGGCGAGTTCGGGAAGTTCGAGTACGCGGACGGGAAGCCGGCCGGGTCGGTGGCGCCCACGCAGATCGCCCGCGCCGCCGCGGCCGGGTAGTTGCAGAGCGGGAACGACTCGTTGCTGGCGGCGGCCACGACCACGGCGCCCTTCTGCCAGGCGTAGTTCACCGCGGCCTCGGCGTCGGCGTCCGAGCCGTCGAGCGTGGCCAGCAGCGGCAGGTCGGCCAGGCTCAGGTTGATCACCTGCGCGCCGTTGTCGGCCGCCCACTTGATGCCCTGGAAGACCACGCCGACCTCGGGCTCGCTGCCCTCCGCGTTCAGCACGCGGACCGGGAGGATCTTCGCCTCGGGCGCCACGCCGGCCGTGCCGATCCCGTTGCCGGTGTTCGCGGCCACGATCCCCGACACGTGCGTGCCGTGCCCGTTCTCGTCCTGCGGGCCGGAGCAGCCGTCGCCGGACTTGACGTAGTCCGTGCCCGCCAAGAGCTTGCCCTGGAGGTCCGGGTGGCTGAAGTCGGCCCCGGTGTCGAGCACTGCGACCGTGACCCCGGCCCCCTTGGCCCCGCGCTTCCAGGCGGCCGGGGCCTTGATCTGGTTCAGGCCCCACTGGGCCGTGGCGAGCGGGTCGCCGGTGGCCGGCCCGTCGAAGGCTTCCACGCCGGTTCCCGGGCTGTAGGCGGAGCCCGGGTGGGTGCAGGTGACCGCGCCGGCCGAGCCCGGCAGCGCCAGGAGCGCGGCGGCGGCCAGTAGCGCGGGGATGAAGAGCCTCATGCGCATGGGGTACGCGTGGTTTTACCCCCGTCCGGCAGGTTCGAAGCACCCCATAACGTGACCGGGGCGCCTTTTGAAGACGCCCCGGTGATCGACCCAAAGAGACTGCTGCGAAGGCGGGCGTCGGCTCTAGGCGCCCAAGCTTGTACACGGATTGTCGTCGGTGGCGGTTTCTGCCGATATGGGGTCACGACCCCATCTTCGGTCATGAGAACCCGTAGCGACTCCAATTCACTGATCGGCCAGGTCGTCGCGACCAACGTGCTGATGGTCGTCGCGACCATCTTCGCCGCCAGCGCCGCTGCCAGCCTCAACCTCGAGGTCGGCGACCAGCGCGCGCGCTTCGTGCTGCTCGCGCTCTCGATCCTGCTGGTGCTGCTCGTGAACATGCTCATGCTGCGCCGCCGCTTCTCCCCGCTCGACCGCCTGATCGAGAGCGTCGAGGCGATCGACCCGGCCAACCCCGCCGGCTTCGAGCCTCCCGCGGAGACCGAGGCCGTCGAGGAGATCGACCGCTTGGCCGCGTCGTTCCGGCGCATGCTCGGCCGTATCGACGCCGAGCGCCGCCGCTCCGGCCGGCTCGTGCTGCGCGCCCAGGAGGAGGAGCGCCGCCGGCTGGCGCGCGACCTCCACGACGAGGTCAACCAGGCCCTCACCGCGATCCTGCTGCGGCTCGAGGCGCTCGGCCACGCCGCGCCCGACGCGCAGGGCGAGATCGCCGAGCTCAAGCGCCTCGTGAACCAGGCCATGGCCGAGCTGCTGCACCTGGCCCGCCAGCTCCGCCCCACCGCCCTCGACGACCACGGCCTCGTGCCCGCGCTCGAGAGCCAGCTCCGCCGCTTCTCGGCCCAGACCGGCGTGCAGGGCAAGCTGTCCACTTCGGGCAACACGGACTCGCTCGACTCCGACAAGGAGATCGTGATCTACCGCGTGGCCCAGGAGGCCCTGTCGAACGTCGCCCAGCACGCCTCGGCCAAGCACGTGAACCTGGAGCTCAGCGCCAACGGGCACGGCGTGGAGCTCAAGGTGCGCGACGACGGCCGCGGCTTCGACACCGGCACCGAGCACGACAGCCTCGGCCTGAGCGGGATGTCCGAGCGCGCGCGGCTCCTCGGCGGGCACCTCCAGGTCGATTCCGACCCCGGCTCCGGCACCGCCCTGACCCTGAAGGTGCCCTGATGCTGCACGTACTTGTCGCCGACGACCACGGCATCGTCCGCTCCGGCCTGAAGATGCTCATCGAGCGCCAGGACGGGATGCGCGTCGTGGCCGAGGCCGAGGACGGCGTGGCCGCGGTCGAGGCCGCCCTGCGCGAGCGGCCCGACGTGGCGGTGCTCGACGTCTCGATGCCGCGCATGACCGGCGTGCAGGCCGCGCGCGAGATCAAGTCGCGCTGCCCCGACACCTCGGTGATCCTGCTCTCGATGCACGACGAGGAGCGCTACCTGTACGACGGCCTCAAGGCCGGCGCCTCCGGCTACGTGCTCAAGCGCGCCGCCGACGAGGACCTGATCGAGGCCGTTCGCTCGGTCGCCTCCGGGCGCCCGTTCCTGTCCGCCATCACCCAGACCGGCGTGGTCAAGGAGTGGCTCGACCAGGGCGAGCAGGGGCCGCGCGACCCACTCACGCCGCGCGAGCTCGACGTGGTCAAGCTCATCGCCGAGGCGTACACGAACAAGCAGATCGCCGGGATCCTCAAGGTCTCGGAGAAGACCGTCGAGTCGCACCGGGCCAACGTGCTGGCCAAGCTCGGGATGCGCGACCGGGTCGAGCTCGTGCGCTACGCGATCCGCCGCGGCCTGATCGAGCCCTAGCGCGCCGCTCCCACGCGGACCTTCCTCACGGCGCTCTGGCGCTGCCTGGCCGAGACCCCGCGGACCTCGATCGTGACCCGCTCGTCGCGCCGGACCGCGGTGAAGACCATGCGCCTGGTCTTGCTCGACACGAGCCGCGCGAGGTTGGTGTGCCTGCCGCGCAGGCGGACGATCTGGCTCTTCGCTCCCTTCCCCGGCCTCCAGGAGACCGTCACGCGGTTCACCTTCCGCGAGGCCTTGAGCCGGCTCGGCGCGCCGGGCCGCGCCGGCGCGGGGGCGGTGAAGCTCCCGACCCTCACCTCGTCGGTGACGATCCCGTCCTTCTCGATCAGCGCCACCACGGTGCGCTTCCTCCCGCGGGCGTCGACCGGGGTGAAGCTCACGGTGCCCCTCGACTTCGTGGTCGCACCGAGGAGCCGGGTCCCGAATGCGCCGCGCTCGGCGAAGCGGACGACCTGGCCGTTCCCGGCGCGCGCCACGCGGTACGCGATCGAGCGGCGGCTGCCCCGCCCGCCGAGCTTCGCGCTCACCGTGGCGGGCAGGTAGCCGTCGCCGAGCTTGACCTCGCCCATGTTCGGCGACCCCTCCATCGGGGTGACGGTCCAGGCGCCGCCGGCCGGCTTCTCGAGCAGCACGTACGCCGCCTCGATCCCGCGCGCGTAGACGACCATGCCTGCGTCGGAGGCCTGGTCGGAGTTGAACGACTGGCCGTTCGGCCCCGTGACCGCGACCCGCGGCGCACGGCCGTTCTCGCCCTCGCCCCTGACGAAGATCGTCTCGGAGGGGAGGTTTGCCGGCACGTCGACGGTGACGCCGCCGCCCTGCGCCTTGCGCAGCCCGCGCGGCGGCGGGGTGCGATAGCCGTTCGTGTTGCAGTCGGGGGTGAAGTGGGTGGCGAGCGCATAGCCGGCGTAGAGCGGGCTCACGAGCATGAGCGGGTCGAACTCGTCCCACGGGAAGCGCACCCCGGCCCGCAGGGGGCCGATGTCGGCGCACACGGCGAAGCCCTGGTCGTTGAGGGCGAACTCCACGCCGGTGTCGCCGCAGCCGAGCACCGGAGCGCACACCGCGATCTTCCCGTCCAGCGAGGCGCCGTACTTGCCGCTGCCCGCGTCCACGAACCCGCCGAGCCTGGCCTCGACGTTCAGCGGGCCCAGCTCCAGCGGCCCGACCTGCCCGCCGAACGCGGCGTAGCCGTCGGTGTAGAACTCGAGGAAGGCGTTGCCGGCCTCGAACAGCAGGACCGACACGGTGCCGCTCAGCTTGAAGTGGGCGGGCCCGCTCGAGGGGAACGTCATCTCGAACTTGCCGTTCACGCCGACCGGGGACTCGCCGTTCACCGCCGCGCCCAGCCCGAAGCGGGCGGTCGCCTCGATGTGGACCGCGGGCTTCACCTCGAAGCCCCCGCCGATGGCGATCAGGTAGACGAACGGCCCGACCGGGATCGGGGTCGCCGGCGTGAAGTCGATCGACGCCCGCTCGAACTCGCCCATGATGAACCTGGCGCTGGCCTCGATCGTGCCGCCGGCGGGCACCGTTATCGAGCCGCTCCCCTCCCAGGTGTCGGTCGCGCCCGTGTACTTCAGGTCGATCGCGTTGATCACGAGGACGCCGAGCGGGACCGGCCCGATGTGAATGTCGAGGCTGTCGACGGTCAGCCCCTGGCCCTTCCGCGCGATCAGCTCCGCGTGGCCGGTGAAGCCGCCGAACACCTTCGGCAGCTCGACGTCCACCGGTATGCGGACCCCGTCGCGCTCGAGCCGGACCGGGAGGTCGGCGGCGAGGTCGAAGCCGAACAGGTTGGCGTCGAACTCACCCGCCGCGAACTCGAACAGGTTGGAGCCCGGGCGGACCGCGCCGAGGTCGCGGTGGATCGACCCGTGCCAGAGCACGAAGTCGCCGACGACCGGCGCGGTGGCGATCACCCGCACGTCGCCGGTCGTGTCGATCCGGAGCGCCTTCGGGTCGATCACGATCTTCACGCCCGCGTCGGGGACGATCCGCAGCCCGTTCAGCTCGATCTCGTTGCCGCTGACGACCTTGCCCTTCCCGCTGCCCGCGCCCTGGAGGAAGCAGCCGGCCGCGGTGTCCACCGTGAAGCTGCCGAACTTCACGCTCTGGCACGTGACGTTCTCGATGCCGCCGCCGGCGAGCTGGCCGAGCCCCTGGCGGCCGGTCGGCCCGGGATTGCCGAAGCCGGCGGCCACTATCTCGCCCGCGTCGCAGCAGCCGCCAGTGTGGTTGAAGACCGTGAAGCCGCCGCCGTCGAACGCAGCGCCGATCGCGATCTGCCCGTTCTGCTGGCCGTCGATCAGCCGCTCGGCCTCGCCGAAGCTCAGGCTGCCGGCCGAGGCGAGTCGCTGGACCACCCCCGGAGCGGACCCCCCGCGCCGCGACCACGCGGCGATCGCGCGGCCGGACGGGTCCTGCGCGATCCGGCCGAAGATCACGTCCTCCGCGTCGCTGACCGTCGTCGGGTCGCCCGGGGTTACCGCCCCGCCGCCGTCGACGCCGAGCCGGCGGACCTCGAACGGGCCGCCGACCAGCTCCGGCTTGGCCATCGCGTAGACACCGGCCGGACCGCCGGCGAGCGTCAGGGCCTCGCCCCTGAACCCGGCCGCCGGGCTCCACGTGCCCGGGTCCTGGATCGAGCCCTGGCCGCTCCAGCGCCGCGCGAACGCGTTCGCGTTCGCGTCGGTGAAGCCCGCGATCGGCACGCCGTCGGGCCCGAGGGCGACGCCCCCGTTGTAGGCCTGGTCGTTCGTTACGGCCAGGTTGCCGGCGCCGCCCGTGTACTGGCCCGACTTGTAGGCCTCGACGCACATCCCGCAGAACGGGTCCTGCGCGATGTTGAGGATCGTCGGGTCGTCGGGCGGGCCTAGCACCGCGAGCTGGCCGAGGTTGTGCTTGCCGACCGCGGCCGGATTGGCCGCGTT
This sequence comes from Actinomycetota bacterium, assembly GCA_030861775.1. Taxonomy (GTDB): domain Bacteria; phylum Actinomycetota; class Thermoleophilia; order Solirubrobacterales; family Thermoleophilaceae; genus AC-37. Next base: position 3,510 of record JALZEZ010000014.1, on the reverse strand, counting down.
CGGCCAGGTGGTGCCGCCGTCGTTGCTGACCCAGGCGACCACGGTGTTGCTCGAGGCGCCGTCGGGCTTGTCGGCGACGGTCGGGTAGCGCTTGCTGAGCACGACGATCTGGTCGCCGACCCGCGCGATCTTCGGCCCGATGTAGTCGGTGTTGAACTGCGGCCCGTCGCCCGAGTCGTAGCTCTTCTCCCAGGTCAGGGTCGCGCGCGTGTCACAGTCGGTCGCGCCGCGCTTGAGCCGACAGTAGACGGCCGCGTCCGAGTCGTCGCCGCGGCCCTCGTTCCAGACGATGTGCGCGGTCCCCGCGTCGTCGACGATGACGTCCGGGGAGGCGCCGGTCGCGGAGAGCGCGACCCGGGCCTGCGGCGGCGGCGTGGCCTTCGGCGCCTTGGTGATGCCCCGGTAGCTCGGCGGGTCGCGGTAGACCGGGCCGCGAGCGGCGGCATCGGTCGCGATGCCGAGGATCAGGGGTACGACCAGCAGGCAGCCCGAAAGGGCGCGGCGCCTCATCGCCGCCGGGAGCTTACGCCCGTCTACGCGCCATGAGAACCCCCAGGTTTTCGGCGCCCCGGACCGCTCGGTCCATCCTCACCCGCGGGTCGCTCGCGACGATCGCGCCCACCCCGTCCGCGAACACGCGGCGCGCCGCCAGGCCGCGCGTGCGCCCCCCGCGCATCCCTAGCGCCACGCCGAACGCGAAGCGCCGCTCCACGAACGACCTGCGCGTGAGCCGCTCGGGCGGGATCACGTGCCAGACCGCCGCGTCCGGCACGTAGCGGGTCCGGTGGCCGAGCCGGGCGAGCGCCCGCTGGGCCTCGTCCTCCTCGCCGAAGAAGATCCGCTCGCCGGCGTGGCCCAGGGCGGGGTCGAACCCCCCGGCCCGCAGCAGCGGCTCCACCCGGAACGAGATGTTGGCGCCGTAGACCGCCTCCACGTGGGGGTCCAGGTCGCGCACCTCGGGGCCGCGGTCGAGCAGCGTGAGGACGTGCTGGATGCGGGGCGAGTACCAGGGGGGCGGGTCGGCGGCGAAGCGCGGGCGGATCGGGCCACCGATGCAGGCCACGTCGTCCGGGGCCTCCGCCCAGCGGCGGGTGAGCGCCTCGTACCAGCCGGCGGCCACGATCGCGTCGTCGTCCACGAAGGCGAGCAGCTCGTCGCCGCGGTCCGCGGCCCAGGTCAGCGCGCGGTTGCGGGCGTGCGAGAGCCCGGGGCGCGGCTCGACCAGGTCGCCCTCGCCGCCGCCGCTCGCGACCACGACCAGACGCTCCGGCGCCACCTGCTCGCGCAGCGCCTCCAGGCAGCCCGGCACGGGCTTGCGGGAAGTGCAGATCGCGACCGATACTTCCCTAGACTTCGCCACGTCTCCGAATCCGGCGCAGGTCGGGAGTCCCGATGCAGGAAATGGTCATATACGGGGTGAGCTTCGACATGGTCGGCAAGCAGCCGATCGTGCTGCTCAAGACCCGGGACGGCAACAAGTTCCTGCCGATCTGGATCGGCCATCCCGAGGCCGCGGCCATCCTGATGAAGCTCCAGGGGGCGAACACCCCGCGCCCGATGACCCACGACCTCATGGACGACATGCTCACGGAGCTCGACATCGCCTGCTCGCGGGTCGCGGTCACCGAGCTGAAGGAGAACACCTTCTACGCCTCGATCACGCTGCAGATGAACGGCCGCGAGGTGGAGATCGACTCGCGCCCCTCGGACGCGCTGGCGCTGGCGGTGCGGACCAAGGCCCCGATCTTCGCGGCCGAGGACGTGATCGCCGAGTCCGCGATCGAGTTCGAGCACGAGGTCGAGGACCAGGACGAGGTCGTCGAGAAGTTCAAGGACTTCCTCGACAACGTCTCGCCCGAGGACTTCGCGGCCGGCGAGTAGCGCCTAGCCGGCCCTTCGCCGCATCGGCACCACGCGGGCGCCCTGCTGCGGCTCGGGCTTGGCCTTGGGGGGCGGGGCCGGGCGCCGGGCGGGCGGGCGCTCCTCGCCGGTGAGCGTGCCGTAGAGGGCCACCTGGCCGGCCACGACCTCGCCGATCCGGCGCACGCCCTCCCTGATCGTGTCCGCGTCGGAGGCGGAGAAGTTCAGCCGCATCGAGCTGCGCCCGCGGCCGTCGAGGTAGGCGGCCTCGCCGGGCACGAACGCGACGTTCTCGCGGAGCGCCAGGGCGAGCAGGTCGGTGGTGTCGATGAAGTCCGGCAGCGTGACCCACACGAACAGGCCGCCCCCGGGGCGGGTCCATTCGGCCTGCGGGGGGAAGAACTCGGCCAGCGCGTCGAGCATCGCGTCGCGGCGGCGGCGGTAGAGCTCGTTCAGGGCGTCCACGTACTCGCGCCACACGCCCTCGTCGAAGTAGGCGCGGACCATGAGCTGCGAGAGCGTGGAGGTGCAGAGGTCGGCCGCCTGCTTGCCCAGGTTGATCTTCTCCAGCACCGGCGGCGGGGCGGCCACCCAGCCGAGGCGGATGCCCGGGGAGAGGATCTTCGAGAAGGTGCCCAGGTACATCACGTACACGCCGCCGTCGAGCGCGCGGAGCGTCGGCTGCGGCGTGCCCTCGTAGCGCAGCAGCCCGTAGGGGTTGTCCTCGAGCACGAGGAGCTGGCGCTCGTGGGCGATCTGCACCAGCCGGCGGCGGCGCTCCAGCGACATCGTGACCCCGGACGGGTTCTGGAAGCTGGGCACCGTGTAGACGAACTTGGTCTTGCGCCCGTCCCGCTCGAGCCGGTCGAGCAGGTCGGGCAGGCGGTCGACCTGCATGCCGTCGTCGTCGGTGTCGATCTGGACCACGTCGGCCTCGTAGGAGGAGAACGAGGGGACGGCGCCCGGGTAGGTCGGGCCCTCGGCGACGATCACGTCGCCGGGGTCGATCAGCGTCCGCGTGACGAGGTCGATCACCTGCTGGCCGCCGGTGGTCACGATCAGGTCCTCGTGATCCACGCTCATGCCCTCGGCCGCCATCACCTCGGCGATGCAGTCCTTGGTCTCCTCGAGCCCCTCGGTGGGGCCGTACTGGAGCGCCTTGGCGCACGACTCGCCAGCGATGCGGTTGGCGATCGCCGCGAAGGTGTCGGTGGGGAAGGTGCTCGTGTCCGGCAGCCCGCCCGCGAGCGAGATCACCTCGGGCCGGGCCGTGATGGCCATGAGGTCGCGCATCGCCGACGACTTCATGCCGCCGGTGCGCGCCGCGAACAGGCCCGCGTAGCGCTCGAGGTCGCGCTTTCCGGAGCGCGGGCGGGGCATCGGGCCTGATTCGCCTCCCCCGGTCCCGCCCCTGCCTTCGTCTATCGTCATCGCCCCCCTGAGGCTACCGGTCGAGCGACCCCTCCCAGGACCATCAGCCTGTTCCTCGACATAGGCCAGGGCGCCGGGCTCGCGGGCGCGAGCGGGGTGCGCCCGTACCTCCCGCCGCTGCTGGCCGGCGCGCTGGCGCGCGGGGACATCGGGATCGACTTCGACGGGACCGACTTCGAGTTCCTCGAGCAGCCGTGGTTCCTGGCGGTGGTGCTGGCG
>JALZEZ010000365.1 GCA_030861775.1 Actinomycetota bacterium | reverse complement strand
GCGTTGCGCATCGAGTAGCGCCGCGCCAGCCGGCCCGCCGAGGCGCCGATCCGCTCCGCCGGCCAGCCGATGACCTTCGCCATCGGCCGCACGAGCCGCGGCGAGAGCAGCGCGATCCCGACGAACAGGATCAGCACGCCCGGCGCCGTCAGCGCGAAGCGGTCGCCGATCGCCAGGCCGCCGCCGAACAGCGCCCAGCCCAGGATCGCCACGCCCAGCACGGTGGTCACGACCGCGATGCGGCCGGCCCGGCGGCTGACCCGCGACTCGGGCAGCACCGCGCCCTCGCGCATGACCGCCACCGGCGACACGCGCGTGGCCCGCAGCGCCGGGGCGAGCCCGGCCAGCACCGTGATCACGACGCCCACCAGCAGCGAGACGATCACCGTGCGGGTGGCGAACACCAGGCCCGTGTCGGGCAGGTCCACGCCGCTGCTCTTGAACACCGCGTCGAGCAGGGACGCCAGCCCGAGGCCGGCGAACAGCCCGATCGCCGAGGCGACGATGCCGATCGCCAGCGCCTCGGTCAGCACCGAGGCCAGGACCTGCCGCCGCGACGCGCCGATCGTCCTCAGCATCCCGAACTCGCGCGCCCGCTGGGCGACCGTGATCGAGAGCGTGTTGAAGATGATGAACGCGCCGACGAACACGGCCACGCCGCCGAACGCCAGCAGCGCCTTCTGGAGGATCCCGATGAACTCCTTGAGCCCGTCGAGGGTGAAGCGGTCGTCCTCCTCGGCGGTCTGCACGCGGTAGGACGGGAGCTTCGAGGCGAGCGCGTCGCGCACCGCATCGGCGCTCGTGCCGCGGTCGGCGGCCACGAGGATCGAGTCGTACTGGCCGCGCTTGCCGAACAGCTCCTGCGCGCGGTCCAGCTCGAAGATCGCGAACGTGGCCGTGCCCGGGGCCTCGATGTCCCCGAACGTCGCCGTGCCCACGACCGTGAAGCGCTGCTTCGGGCCGCGCGCGGCGATGTCGACCTGCTTGCCGATCCCGTACCCCTCGTCCTCGGCCACGGCCGTCGAGATGACGACCTCGTCCGGCCCGGCCGCCCAGCGGCCGCTCTTGAGGCGGAACGGCGTCAGCCGGTCCGCACCCGGCTCACCCGAGCGACCCGACCCGAAGTACGGGCCTTGCCCGACCGGCTTGCCGTCGCGACCGATGATCTTGGTGTTCAGGTCAGTGACGTCACCGACCGCCACGCCGACCTCCGGGACCGCGCGCACCTGCTGGAGCACGTTGGCCGGAATCGTCGGCGCCTCGGAGTCCGAGTCGGGACCGATCTCGAATTCCTGCTTCGCGGCCACGACCGCGTCGGTGCCGCTGTACGACGCGCTGGAGAGCTCGTCGGCCGCGGCGCGCATCGTGTCGGTGAGCGTGTACGACCCGCTCACCATGGCCACCCCGAGCACGATCGCCAGGGCGGTGAGGGCGGTGCGCAGCTTGCGCCCCGCGATTCCCTTGAGGGCGACCCGTGTCATCGGTTCGTCACCTCCTCCAGCCCGGCGATGACCTCGGCCCGGCTCGGCCGGTCCAGGTCGCTCACGATCAGGCCGTCGGCGAGGAACAGGACCCGGTCCGCGGTGGCCGCGGCGCTCGGGTCGTGGGTGACCATCACGGTGGTCTGGCCGTAGCCGTCCACCGACTCGCGGATCAGCGACAGGATCTCCTCGCCGGTCCTCGAGTCGAGGTTGCCGGTCGGCTCGTCCGCGAACAGCACGGTCGGCCGGCCGATCAGCGCGCGGCCGATCGCCACCCGCTGCTGCTGCCCGCCGGAGAGCTCCGACGGCCGGTGGTCGCGGCGGTCGGCGAGCCCGACCTGCCCCAGGACCTCCTCGAGCCTGCCCGGCTCCGGCTCGCGGCCGGCGATCTGGAGCGGCAGGAGGATGTTCTCCTCCGCCGTCAGCATCGGGAGCAGGTTGAAGAACTGGAACACGAAGCCGACGTGGTCGCGCCGGAGCCTCGTCAGCTCGTTGTCGGCCATCGGCCCGATCGGCCGCCCGGCGACCTCGACGGTCCCCGAGGTCGGCCGGTCGAGCCCGGCCAGGATGTGCATCAGGGTGGACTTGCCCGAGCCCGACGGGCCCATCACCGCAGTGAACTGGCCCCGCGGCACGTGGATGGTCACGCCGCGCAGGGCGTCGACGGTCGAGTCGCCCTCGCCGTAGCGGCGGGTGACGTCCACGGCCGCCACGGCCGGCGCACCGACCGCCGTGGGAGGCTCGCTCATCTTCCAGAACATAGGGGTCTCCTTCTTCAGGCGGCCAGCGCCACACCGGCGCCGGTCGCGATCTCGATCTCGTCTGCGATGCGGCCGAGCGCCCGGTCGAGCGCGCCCGCCGCGAGCAGCGCGTCGGTGGCCTGGGCGAGGACGCGGCCCATCAGGCCGCCGCCCCGCACGGACACCGTCGCCCACACCTGCGTGCCGGCCTCGTCCTCGAACGCCTCGTACTCGACGTCGAGGTCGATCGGGCCGCTCGCCGCCAGCGCGAACCGGCCGTCGCCCGCCTGCTCCACGTCGACCTCGAACGCGACCGTGCGGCCGGCCAGCCGACCCGACACGCGCGCGTTCGTCCCGGCCTCGAGCCGCTCGCCGTCGATCCCGTCGAGACGGAAGTCGATCGGCGACCAGCGGCGGATCGAGTCCGGGTCGCTGAGGACAGTGATCACGTCGTCGGGGCTCCCGTCGACGTTCGTGTGAGTGGACCAGGTGCTCATGGGTGCAGCATCGGGCCCGGGCGAGCCCGTGTCGTCGGCCTGGAAGCTGATTCGCCCTCCTCCCTGAGGAGGACCCGCGCTCGTCATCGCGGAGGACGCCGGGCGCCGTTCGCGGCGCTAGCTTGGGCCCATGAGCAGGGTCAGGAGCCTTCTCGCGCGCGGGCCGCGCGCGTTCGACGCCGCGCTCGCGGGCCTGTTCGTGGCGGGCACCGTGGTCGAGCTGCTGCTGCTCGACGCGCCGGCCGGCGACCGGGTCGTGGTCCTGGCCTGCGACCTCGGGCTGGCCGGGCTCGTGTTCTGGCGCCGCCGGATCCCCGCGGTGGGCCTCGTCGCCTTCGCCGCCGCGCTCCTGATCACGCGCGCCCTCGGCGACGACACGGCGAACCAGATCACGCTGCCGTTCATCGCGCTGTTCGTGTTCGCCTACGCGCTCGGCGCCTACGGCAGCCTGCGCGCGACGGTGGTGGGCTCCGCGATCGCCGTGGTCGGCGTCGGCTGCGACATCGTGATCAACGAGGAGACGGCGGGCGCCGTGCTCGTGGGGCTCCTGTTCGCCTCGATCTTCATGGGCGCGCCGCTGGCGGTCGGGCGCGCGATGCGCAACCGGCGGCTGCTGGCCGATGCCCTCCGGGAGAAGGCCGAGCGGGCCGAGCGCGACCAGGAGGCGGACGCGCGGCGGGCGGTGGAGGGCGAGCGGGCGCGAATCGCGCGCGAGCTCCACGACGTGGTCGCCCACTCGATCTCCGTCATGACCGTGCAGGCCGAGGCGGTGGCGCGGATCGCCGACCGCTACCCGGAGCAGGCGCGCAGCTCGCTGGAGACGATCGAGAACACCGGGCGCGAGGCGCTGACCGAGATGCGCCGCCTGCTCGGCGTGCTGCGCCGCGACGACGACGTGGCCGACCTGGCTCCCCAGCCGTCGCTGGCCCAGGTCGGCATGCTGGCGGACCGGGCCCGCGTGGCCGGGCTCGACGTGGAGCTGCGTGTGGAGGGCGAGCAGCGCCATCTCTCCGCGGGCGTGGACCTGGTCGCCTACCGGGTCGTGCAGGAGGCGCTCGGCGACGCCCTCGCGCGCGCGGGCGCGCGGCGCGCGCGCGTGACGGTGCGCTACGGCGAGCGCAACGTGCGCATCGAGGTGTTCGACGACGGCGCCGCCTTCCGCTCCGGCGGCGAGACGGGCGAGCTGCTCGGCATGCGCGAGCGCGTGGGGCTGTACGGCGGCGACCTCGAGGCCGGCCCGGCGGGGCACGGGCACGCCGTCCGGGTGCGGCTCCCGCTCGACCTGGTGAGCGCATGAGGCGGGCC
>JALZEZ010000364.1 GCA_030861775.1 Actinomycetota bacterium | reverse complement strand
TCCCGCCGCAGTCGGGGCACTCGTTCGCGCCGGCCGCGGGCTCCTCGGGCGGGGCCTCGTCGCCGGGCTTCATGTGTTCGTCGCTCATGCGGGGAGAGCTACCCGATCGGGCGGATCCGCCACATCGGCACGTCCTGCCGCGCGGCGAAGTGGAGCAGCGGCTCGCCCTCGAGCCGCAGGCCCAGCCCCTCCGCCATCGTGTTCCGCCGCAGCTCCGCCTCGGCCGGCTGGAGCGGCCAGGGGGGATGGTGGATGTCGCCCCGGTGCACCACGCCGCGCTCGTCCACGGTGTACAGGCAGTAGCGCTCGGTGAGGAACCACTCCAGCGAGCCCGGCTCCGGCTCGGCCACCGGGCCCACCGGCGCGTACGTGATGTCGAGCTCCGCCGGCGGCCCGTCCGGCGACACCCGCTGGGTCCGGTACGAGATCGCGCGGCCCCGGCGCTCGGCGTCCATGCGCGCCAGGAAGTACGGCAGCCGCCAGAACCGCCGCGCACCGCGCACCGCGATCCGGCTCTCGGCGTCGAGGCTGAAGAACCAGATGCCGGGCTTGCCGCCGACGGTCGCGTAGGTGCGCACGTTGCACTCGAGGAAGCTCGAGATCACCGGCGGCGGCGGGCCGAGCCGCGGCCGGTGCGCCTCGACCTTGAACGGGGTCACGCCGATCCACGCGCTGCCGTCGAACTCGTCGATCGGCACGGCCGGATGGACCACCGGCCGCAGCGCCTCGGGCGGCACGCGCCAGTGCGCGAACAGCAGGTCGTGCCAGCTCTGGGCCATGACCCACGGGCGGTCCGGCGGGGGCCACGGGCGGTGGCCGGTCACCGCCATCGTCCCGGCCTGCTCGCGCATGCGCCTCAGCACTTGCCGAACCCCCCGGATGGGTGTAGCGTCCGGCGCCACGTGGCGGGGGGCGACGTGTCACTACCGGGCGCGGAACGCGGGAAGCTAACGCCTGAGGAGATCAGGCTGCGCAAGTGGCTGCGCGCGTTCGCGGTCTTCTTCGTGGTCCTCGCACTGTCGTACCTCTACCAGGGGTTCTTCCAGAGCGCCGAGTTCCCCTTCGTCGCGAACTCGGTGACTAAGGACGGCTTCTTCGCCGCGATGTGCGTTCTGGCGGTGGCCGACCTGCGCCGCTTCTCGTGGGCGGTCACGCTGGTCATCGGGGGCCACGTCGTCCTCCTCACGTGCCTGATCCTCATGGCCATCTTCGGCCAGACGTGGTCGGTGGCGGGCACGTTCGCCGGCCCGCTCGAGGGCAACGGCGAGTTCCTGCTGTGGATGTGGACGATCCTCGCGTTCGTCGTCGTGGTCCTGCTGGGCGCCCTGTACGAGGCCGCGGCCCGGGCGCGCTACGACCTGCGATACCTCAGCCACCCGGAGTACGTGACCGTGCAGGCGCTCGCGGAGGCGCTCGTCCCGTTCGACAAGGCGCAGGTCCCGCCGGAGGTCGTGGCGCACAACGTCGACCAGTACCTCGCCTCGCTGAACGCGCGGCTCAAGTGGCAGATCCGGCTCGCGCTGATGGCGCTGGCCTTCTACCCGCTGCTGTTCTTCCGCCCGGGGTGGCCGATCATGTCGATCGGGATGCGCCGGCGCTTCATCAAGAAGCGCTTCCTCCCGACCGCACGCGGCAGCCGGCGGCGCCGCTGGCCGTGGTCGAACGCCCTCGACGGCATGATCCGCGCCGCTCAGCAGATGGTCTACGTCGGGTACTACGGCGACCCGCGCGGGGGCGAGTCGGCCGGCTACGTGCCGTTCTCGAAGCGCGACGGCTACCGGGAGGCGATGGCCCGCGTGCCGCGCGAGCGCTGGCGGCTCGAGGTCACGCCGAGCACCGAGCTCGGCGGCGAGCCCCTGAAGGCGGACGTGGTCGTGGTCGGGAGCGGCGCCGCCGGCGCGATCCTCGCCCACGACCTGGCCGAGCGCGGCCGCGACGTGGTCGTGCTCGAGCGCGGCCCGCACATCGACCCCTCCGAGTTCACCGAGGACGAGAAGGTCCAGATCTCGAACCTCTACCGCGACGGCGCCCTCCAGCTCTCCCGCAACCTCCGCTTCTCGGTCCTCCAGGGAATGTGCGTGGGCGGCACGACCGTGGTCAACAACGCCGTCTGCTTCGACCTGCCCGACCCCATCCTCGAGCGCTGGAACGGCGAGCTGAAGGCGGGGCTCGACCGGAGCCGCCTGGCGGAGCGCTTCACCGCGCTGCGCCACTGGCTCCCGGTCGTGCAGCAGGCGGAGAACGGCACCCGCTTCCACCAGGCCGGCGCGGCCAAGTTCGAGGAGGGCATCCACAAGCTGGGGCTCGACCGCGAGGCCCCGCCGGTGGACGCGAACATCATCGACTGCCTCGGGTCCGGCTACTGCAACATCGGCTGCCAGTGGGGCAAGAAGCTGTCGGCGCTCGACACGACGCTCCCGCGCGCGCAGCGCAGGTTCGGCGCCGACCGGGTGCGGATCGTCTCCGAGTGCCAGGTGGAGCGCGTCGAGCGCGACGGCGACCGGGCCACGGCCGTCGTCTGCCGCCGCCCCGGCACGGCCAAGCGGCTGCGCGTGGAGGCGAACACCGTGGTGATCGCGGCGGGCGCGCTGGCCTCCAGCCTGATCCTCCAGCGCAGCCGGATCAGGGCGCCGGCCGGCGAGCGCGTGAGCTTCAACGTGGCCACGCCGCTCACGGCCGACTTCCCGGAGCGGCTCGACGCCTACGCGGGGATGCAGATCTGCCGCTACATGGAGCCCAAGGGCGACGACGGGCTCGTGCTCGAGACCTGGTTCAACCCGGTGATGATGCAGTCGCTGTTCATGCCCGGCTGGTTCGACGACCACTGGCGCAACATGCAGCGCTACCCCCACATGACCTGCTTCGGGGTGGTGGTCGGATCGCGCAGCAACGCGAGGGTCAAGGCGTCGCGGCTGACCGGCGCGCTCGACCTCGACTACAAGGTGGACGCGGGCGACCGCGCCCGGCTGATCGACGGGATGAAGCTGGCCGGGCGCATCGCGTTCGCGGCGGGGGCCGAGCGGGTCATGCCGCCGACCTTCGGCTACGCGGAGGTCACGCGGGAGGGCGAGCTGGACGACCTCGACGGGATCGTGCGCGACGCGGGCGACCTGATGATGAACTCGGCCCACCCGCAGGGGGGCAATCCGATCAGCCGCGACCCCGAGACGGGCGTGGTCGACGAGAGCTTCCGCGTCCGCCATCGCGGGAAGCCGCTGGAGAACCTCTACGTGGCGGACGCCAGCGTGTTCCCCTCGAGCGTGACGGTGAACCCGCAGCTCACGGTGATGGCGCTCGCCGCCTACGCGGCGCAGACGATCGAGTAGCCCGTTCGCACGGGTCGAACGGCGTTCGGCCGTTCGTAACGCTCAGTTTCGTGAGGAGACCGGGTCCAAGTAACCAGAGATGCACACCGCGACCTACATCGACGCCACCACCCGCGAAGCGATCCGCGCCCGCTCGATGTCGTACATCGACACCGAGGTGGCCCCAGGGTTGACACTGGCCGCCTACCGTCGCCTGCGCCGCCCCACCGGCGCGAGCGCCTCGCAGGTGGTGCGCGTCGCGCGGTCGGTCTCCGCCCGTCTCGGCGCCCGCTACCCGGACGATCCCGTGGGCGACTACGAGACCACCGCCGGCGGCTGGTAGCGGCGCCTACTCGGACAGCCGCCAGGCGACCGGCGCCGCCGGGTCCGGCTCGTACGAGCAGAACGTGCCGGTCCTGATCGACTGGTCGAGGTGGCGGCCGAGGGCGGCGTCGTTGTCGCCGATGCGGTCGACCGCCGCCTTGATCGTGCGGGTCACGTTCACGCGCGCGCGCTCGGACGCCGACGCGGCCTTGCGGTCGCGGCCGCCGAGCCCGACGGCGCCGGCGAGCTCGCGGGCGATGAAGTCGATCTCCTCCTGCGCGTGGGCGGCGCGCTCGGGGTCGTTGAACGACTCGGCCTCCTCGACCTCCTCGCGCAGCTCCTCGAGCCGGCTGCGGTAGGCGGCCTTGGCCTGGGGGTCGAGCAGGGCGCCGGCGTCGCCCAGGCCGTCGG